>JBKPBU010000230.1:0-3980 GCA_046727015.1 Candidatus Methylomirabilota bacterium
ACGGGCAGGATGTCGGCGGTGAAGGAGAGCTTGACCTCGATGTCGCGGCGCTGGGGCGAGACGATGCCAACCAAGGCGTCGGGTCGAGCGCGCGTGGCGCCGCGGGCCTGCTGGGCCCGGCTCCAGAAGAGCGCGAAGCCGCCCACGGTGAGGAGGAGGACGGCGACGACCACCCCGACGCGGTGGCGTCTCAGAAAGTGCATCTGCGCTCGGAAGCCCGAAGGGACAAGGTCATCGCGGTGGCTGCCCTATTTTATGGATGGGAGCCAAAGAGTCAAGCTTGCGATTCTCCTGTGTTAAGCTGGCCTCATGGCGGTCACGGCGAGACCTTCCAAGTCGGGCAGATGGTCGGAGCCGGCCTTGCGTGTCCTGAGGGAGCGCTACCTCGCCCGCCGCAACGGCGAGGTGACCGAGACGCCGGAGGAGATGTGCTGGCGGGTGGCCCTGACCGTGGCCCGGGCGGAGGAGCGTTTCGGCCGGAGCGCGGCCGGCGTGGGCGAGGTCGCCGCGGCCTTCTACGACATGATGGTCGAAGGACAGTTCCTGCCCAACTCGCCCACGCTCATGAACGCCGGCAAGGACAACCAGCTCCAGTACTCCGCCTGCTACGTTCTCCCGGTCGGCGACTCGATGGGGGAGATCTTCGACTCGGTCAAGTCCGCCGCGATCATCCATCAGTCGGGAGGCGGGACGGGGTTCGCCTTCTCGCGTCTCAGGCCCAAGAACGACACCGTCCGCTCCACGGGCGGCCGGGCGTCGGGCCCGGTCTCCTTCCTGCGCGTCTTCAACGCGGCCACCGAGGCGGTGAAGCAAGGCGGCACGAGGCGCGGCGCCAACATGGGCGTGCTGCGCGTGGACCATCCGGACATCCTCGAGTTCATCGAGTGCAAGCTGGACGGCGGCATCACGAACTTCAACATCTCGGTGGCGATCACCGACGCGTTCATGGCCGCGCTCGAGGCGGGCCTGGACTACGACCTCGTCAACCCGCGCACCGGTCTGTCCGTGGGCCGGCTGTCCGCGCGCGAGGTGTTCGACCGCATCGTGCACGCCGCGTGGCGAACGGGTGACCCGGGCCTCGTCTTCATCGACCGCATCAACGCGAGCCCCGCCAACCCCACCCCGGAAGCCGGCTTGATCGAAGCCACCAACCCATGCGTCGCGGGCGATGCGCTGGTGAATACCGACCGCGGCCTCATCCGTATGGACGAACTGGTCTCCCGCTTCCGCGAGGGTGGCGTGGCGGTCAAGGTGGACGGGCGGCTGCTCCCAGACCGCCTCATGGTCTGGGAAGGCACTCACAACGTCTCGTTCACGGTCTACGGCGACGGATGCCTGCCGATCAGCCGGGCCTTTCCATCCGGCGAGCGGGCGACGGTGCGAATTCGAACCCAGGCCGGTTTCGAGATTGTCTGCACGCCGGACCACCGGATCATGACGGACCGAGGCTGGATTCCCGCCGCCTCGCTCGCGATCGGCGGCGACAAGGTCTGGATTCAGAGCGATCCGGGGATGTTCTCGACCGATGTCCGGCTGCCGTTCAGGCCGCCCGAACGAATCAAGGGCCGCAACGGCCGCGACTACACCCACAACTTCCCGCACGATTGGAGCTGGGACCTCGGCCTGACCCTCGGGTGGCTCGTCGGCGACGGCTGGCTCAGGGCGGGCGATCGCGACTGCCGGGTCGGGTGGAGCTTCGGCGCCGGCGATGCGGCCATGCGCGAGCGCATACACGCGGTTGTCGACGGCTGGTACGGCCGCCCGACACGCGCGATCGAGCGCGCCCGCGGCGTGTGGCATGTCTCGTATCACGGCCGGTTCTTCGTCGACTTCTTCCAGGCTCTGGGGGTCCGGCCCGTCGGTGCGGCGGAGAAGACCGTGCCGGCCGCTCTCTTCACCGCGCCGCGTGACGCCGTCGTGGGATTCCTCCAGGGGCTCTTCACGGCAGACGGAACCGTGCGCGACAATCCGAAGGCCAACAGCTCGTGGGTCGCCCTGACGTCGAAGAGCCGCGAGCTGCTGCGCGGGGTCCAGATACTGCTCCTGAATCTCGGCATCAAGAGCAGCATCTTGAACCGGTCGCGTCCGGCCCGTGAAGGACTCTTCGCCTACGCGCCCACGAGCGGTGGCAGTGTCCGCTCCTATGGCTCCGACGGCGTGCTGTACGAGCTCGGCATCTTCGGGAAATCGAGGGAGATGTTCCGACAGGCCATTGGGTTCCTCGGCGCGAAGCAGGAGCGCCTGGGAGCGGTTCGCTACGGCGGATTCTATGCGCAGCGCTTCTCCGATCCGGTGGTCGCCGTGGAGGAGGCGGGGGTGCGGGCCGTATTCGATCTCACCGAGCCCCAGAGCCACTCGCTGATCGCCAACGGGATCGTGGTTCACCAATGCGGCGAGCAGCCCCTCTTGCCCAACGAGGCGTGCAATCTGGGCTCGCTCAACGTCTCCCGGTTCGCGCACCTGCGGGACGGACGCTGGACGGTCGACTGGGACGAGATGGAGCGGGTCGTACGCCTGGCCGTGCGCTTCCTCGACGACGTCATCGAGGTCAACCCGTATCCGCTTCCCGAAATCGACCTCACCGTCAAGGCCAACCGGCGCATCGGCCTCGGCATCATGGGTTGGGCCGATCTCCTCTTCGCGCTCGAGATTCCCTATGACAGCCAGGAGGCGCTCGATCTGGCGGAGCGGCTCATGGCCTTCGTCGCGGACAAGAGCCACGACCAGTCGGCTCGTCTTGCGGAGGAGCGTGGGCCCTTCCCGAACTTCTCCCGCTCCATCTACCGCGCCGGCCGGCCGCTCAGGAACTCGACGGTGACGACCATCGCGCCGACCGGGACGATCTCCATGATCGCCGGCTGCTCGTCGGGCATCGAGCCGGTCTTCGCGCTGGCCTTCGAGCATCGGGTCAAGGGGATCGACGGCGAGCGGGTGCTGCCCTTCGTGTGCCAGAGCTTCGAGCGGCTGGGGCTGGAGCGCGGCTTCCACTCCGACGCGCTCATGAGCGAGGTCGCGCGCCGCGGCTCCCTCCACGGCATTCCCGGCGTGCCCGAGGAGGCCCGCGCGGTGTTCAAGACTGCCCACGAGATCCACTGGAGCTGGCACGTGCGCCACCAGGTCGCCTTCCAGAAGCACACGGACAACGGCGTGTCGAAGACCATCAACCTGCCGGCCGAGGCGGCCACGACCGACGTCGCGGAGGCGTATCTCCTCGCGTGGCGGGAAGGCTGTCTCGGCATCACGGTCTTCCGCGACGGCTGCAAGGGCGGCCAGGTGCTGAACATCGGGGTCGCCGCGGCGGAAGACGACGGCGCGCTCGACGAGCGCGTGGTCAAGCCACGACCCCACAGCCTCTCCGGCGCGACCTACCGGATGGAAACCCCCATTGGCACGGCCTTCATCACGGTGAACGAGACGCCGGGCGGTGATCCGTTCGAGGTGTTCGTTCAGGTCGGCAAGGCGGGCTCCGACACGATGGCCGTGGCCGAGGCGCTCGGACGGCTGATCTCGCTGGTGCTCAGGCTGCCCTCGCCGCTTTCCGCTCAGCGGCGGCTCGAAGAGGTCATCAGCCAGCTCTCGCTGATCGGGGGAGGCCAGCCCACCGGATTCGGAGCCGCCAAGATCCTGTCGCTGCCGGACGCTCTGGCGAGAACTCTGGGCGAGCACATCGGACTGGGGCGGCGTGAGGAGCCGGACGCGGAGGCGGCCGCGCCGGCGGCGCGGCGCCGGGTCGGCGACCTCTGCAAGGAGTGCGGGCAGGCGACCCTGGTGTACGAAGAAGGCTGCAAGAAGTGCCTGTCTTGCGGCTTCAACGAATGCTAGCATCTCGCGACTCAGCCCGGCACGAGGGATAGAGGACGCATGTTCAGCGGGGGTGACTATCACGAGGTCGCGAGGTGGCTCGAGAACTTCGCGACGTCCCACGCCAAGCGGGAGGATCTCCGCGCGGAATGCGTGCTCGACACGGAGGGCCCTCGTGA
>JBKPBU010000231.1:0-6327 GCA_046727015.1 Candidatus Methylomirabilota bacterium
CTGATCTCCACGTCGACCGTGAAGTCGCTGGCGAGGATGCGCTCGCCGACGAGCCCCCAGCGACGGGCATCCTCGACGGCGCGGGCCATGCGCAGGGCGGAAAGCCGCGCCTCGCCGTGGATGTAGAGAAAGATGCGTGTAGCGCCAGACGCGTACGCGGCAAGGAGGGCGCCTTCGAGGAGCCGGTGCGGGTCGCCTTCCATGAGATGGCGGTCCTTGAAGATGCCCGGCTCGCCCTCCTCGGCATTGACGATGAGGTACGTGGGCGCGCCGCGCGCGCTGCGGGCGCCTTCCCACTTGAGCGCCGCTGAGAAGTACGCGCCGCCGCGCCCGCGCAGGCCCGCCGCCTTGACCGTCTCGATGACGGCAAGAGCATCGCGGCTCGCGAGCGCGTTGGCCAGCGCGGCATAGCCGCCGCGGCGTATCGCGTCGGCGATGTCGTCGGGGTCCACGAGACCGCAGCGCGCCGTCAGCTCGCGGCGCTGATGACCGAGAAAGTCCCCGATTCCAGGGTTGGGCTCGAAACGGTCGGCGGCCACGGCGTCGAGGAGGGCCGGGATGCGGTCGGCCGTCGCGTGAGGCAGGACGCGCGTGTCACCGTTGGGCGCGACCACGGCCACGACCGGCGCGGCCCAGCAGAGCCCGCCGCAGCCAGCCATCACGATGCGGGCGGACCACCCACGCTGCGCGACTTCCTCGTGAAGCGCGGCGACGGTCTCCGCCGCGCCGACGGCGAGGCTGCACGAGCCGACGCCGACGATCAGGGCTAACCCGGGACGGTCGAGGGATTGGGCGTGGCGCAGCAGATCGGCGTATGAACCACCCCTCACCCCAACCCTCTCCCCGGAGGGGGGGAGGGCAGGGTGAGGGGGTGCGTTGAGTACACGCTCCACATCGCCTGTGGCGACCCGTCCGCGGTGCAGCCCGTCCACCTCGACCACCGGCGCCACGGAGCAGTTGAAGGCGCAGTCGAAGGGCTCGAGCGTGACGTCGTCGCCGGCGGCGCCTTGAAGCGCCTTCAGGAGATCGAGCCCGCCGCGGATCCGGCACGAGACGCCCGTGCAGACGCGCACGAGCCGCTTGCGTGGCTCGGCGAGGCGGAATTCCGGGTAGTGCGTGGCGACGCCGTACGCCTCGGAAAGCGGCACGCGCAGGTGCGAGGCGATCTCTCGCAGCGCGTCGGCCGGAATCCATCGCAGCTCATGCCCGACGGCCTGGAGGGCGGGGAGGAGCCAGGTGCGCTCTCTGGGGAAAGCTCTGACGGCGTCGTGCCAGTCGCTCACGGGGGCAGGCTCAGCGCGCCGAGGGAACCGGGTCGGTCAGGCGCGCCTCTGCGAAGCCCTTCTTGCGAAGCAGGCACGAGTCGCAGAGCCCGCAGGCGCGACCGTCGGGCTCCGGCGCGTAGCAGGACCACGTCAGCGAGAGATCCACGCCGAGCTCATGGGCGCGCGCCACGATCTGCGCCTTGGAGAGGGCGATCAGCGGAGCGTGAACACGGAATCGGCTCTTGCCCTCGACGCCGGCCTGGGTGGCGAGATTCGACAGCCGCTCGAAGGCCTCGATGAATTCGGGCCGGCAATCGGGGTAGCCCGAATAGTCCAAAGAATTGATCCCGATGAAGATGTCCTGGGACCCGAGCACCTCGGCCCAGGCGAGCGCGTGGCTGAGAAAGATCGTGTTGCGCGCCGGTACGTAGGTGATCGGGATTCCGGTGCCGATGGCCTCGTCGGTCCTCCCCTTGGGCACTTCGACCTCGTCGGTCAGCGCCGAGCCGCCGATGGCGCGGAGATCGAGGCGCAGCGTCAAATGCCTCGCCGCTCCCAGGGACGCCGCGATCCTCGTGGCGGATTCCAGCTCGCGCGCGTGGCGCTGGCCATAGTCGAAGGAGAGCGCGAAGCACTCGTAGCCCTCCTCCCGCGCCACGGCGAGAGTCGTCGCCGAATCGAGCCCGCCCGAGAGGAGGACGACCGCGCGATCCGCCATCAAACGCCCCGCCTGGCGCCCCAGAGCAGAACGTGCAGGCGCGGCGAGAAGCGGAAGCCGTGGCGCTTGCACGCATCGACGACCCACGGCGAGCGCTCGAGCATCTCATCGCGGCGTACGGCCTCAGCCTGGAGCAGGATGCGCCCGCGCGGCAGCGCGAAACGCTCCGCCAGCTTCAGCACCTCGGCCACGTCACCGTCATCGGTCACCACGAACTTCCACCAGGCCTCGCGCGAGAGGAAGCCGCGGATGGCCTCGGGCCTGATCCGTTTGGCTTCGTCCACGCCCGAGCCCGCGAGCTTGAGCGAGACATTCCACTGAATGGCGCAGTCGAACCCCGTGGGCGGCGGGAGCGTGCCCGAGGTCTCGATCTCGATGGCGAAGCCCCGACTACCGAGCGCGCGAACGAGCGGCACGAAGAGGGGGGACTCGAGCGGCTCGCCGCCCGTGAGGACCACGCGGCGGCAGGGAAAGCCCGAGACCTTGTCAAGGAGCGCGTCGAGATCCACGGCGCGTCCCGCTTCGGGATCCCAGGAGTACTTGGTGTCGCACCAGGTACACCCGACGGTGCATCCCTGGAGACGGACGAAGACGGCGGGGAGCCCGGCCGTCGCGCCCTCGCCCTGGATCGAGTAGAAGACCTCCGAGAGGCGCCCGGGCGGGGCGAGGCGGCTCACGTCCGGGGCCGCGAGATGGCGCTTCCGCAGGCGGGCGTCTCGCGGATCGCCACGCGCTCGAGTGAGATGCCCACCGGCAGCTGGCTCTCGAGACGCGCCCAGGCCTCGCCCGTGAGGACTTCGGCCGTCGGCTGGCTGGGCAGGAGAACGACCCGGTCCGGCGCCTCGTGCTGGACGGCACGAATGGCCGGAGCCAGCGGATCATCGGCGGCGAGGAGGGTCGCATGGTCCCAGAGGTCGAGGACGGCCTTCCTGACCACGTCGCGCAGGTCGTCGAAGTCCATGACCATGCCGAGCGGGTTGAGCGTCGGGCTGCTGACCGTCACATCCAGGTGATACGTATGGCCGTGCAGCCACGCGCACTTGCCCGGATGCCCCGCAATGCGATGCGCCGCGTCAAAGACATAACTCGTGGTGAGATCCATAAATCACTGGAAATCCTAGCATGAGTCTTGAGAAACGTCTTGCGACCTCGGGACCGCTCTGCTATCTAATAAGGCAATCCGAAAGGAGGCCTTCCATGGCCAGGAGCCTGACCGACTCGCTCAAGCACGACCGCTACCGTGTCGTCGAGGTGGACAAGGCTGCGGGTCGCCTGCGCATCAAGAGCGAAGCCGACATGTGCTCGGACTTCGCGTGCGGGGAGGCCGAGATCGTCACCGACGAAGGGCGCACGCGCGACCTCGCGGAGATCAATCCGGGCGATATCGTCATGCTCGATCACAAGGACGGCAAGGCGACGGAGGTTCGCGTCGTCCGGCGCGTCTTCGACGAGTATTCCAGCCCCGAGTGGTAAGCCGCGCCTGACCACGCGCTGAATGCACAAAGGCCCCGGGTCGACAGCCCCGGGGCCTTGGCTTTTCTGGAGGCGCCCACCGAGCGTTCGAAGCGGTCTTTCTCTTCCTACGCGATGCCGGTGTGGATGGTGACGCTACCGAAGCCGACTCTGCGGTACCTGACCGAGCGGAGCCCGACGGACTGCATGAGGGCCGAGAGGTCCGGCGGCGTGAGGAAGCGCTCCACCGACTGCGGGAGATAGGTGTAGGCCTCCCGGTCACCGCCGACGAGCGCTCCGATGCGCGGCACCACGTGGTGGAAGTATGTCCGGAAGAGCGGTGCCCATCCAGGCAGGTCGGCCTGCGTGATCTCGAGAGCCACGACGCGCCCACCCGGGCGAGAGACCCGGCGCATCTCCGCCAGACCTTGTCGGAGGTCGGCCAGGTTGCGCAGGAGGAAGGCCGAGGTCACGAAGGCGAACGTCCGCGCGCCGAAGGGCAGCACGAGCGCATCGGCCTCGACGAGCCGGATGCGGCCGCCCTTGTCCCGCGCGCGACGCTTCTCCTCGGCGATCCTCAGCATGCCGTGGGCGAAGTCGGCGCCCACGATTGCGCGGTGCGCGTGAATCCCCGCGAGCTCGAGCGCGAGATCCCCCGTGCCCGTCGCGAGGTCGAGGCCCGGTCCCTCGGGCGCGGGGATCGTCTCGCGCGCGGCGGCCCGCCGCCAGGCGTGGTGCATGCCGAAGGTCATCAGGCCGTTCATCAGGTCGTAGCGTCCCGCGATGCGCGAGAACATCTCGCTGACGAAGCGCGCCTTGCCCGGTCCTTCTCCCAGTCCCACGCTCAGAGGAGACGCCCGCCCAGGACGGCGGCGAGGAAGATCAGCGCGACATAGCCGTTGACGTTGAAAAAGGCGACGTCGAGCCGAGAGAGATCTGTGGGCGAGACCAGCGAGTGCTCGTAGACGAAGAGTCCCGACACCAGGACCACCCCCGCCCAGTAGAGCCAGCCGAGCCCCATCGTCCAGCCGAGCGCGGCGAAGGCGATGACCGTCAGCACGTGACAGGCCTTGGCGGCGCGAAGCGCGGGGGCGATGCCGAAGCGGGCGGGGAAGGAGTGGAGCCTCGCGCGCCTGTCGAAGTCCACGTCCTGGCAGGCGTAGATCAAGTCGAAGCCGGCGATCCAGACGGTCAGCGCGAACCAGAGGACGAAGGCCGGCGGCTCGAAGCGGCCGCGCACGGCGATCCAGCCCCCCGCGGCCGCGATGCCGTCGGTGAAGCCGAGGATCCAGTGGCTCGCCCACGTGAAGCGCTTCGTGTACGAGTAGCCGATCAGGAAGAGGACCGCGAAGGGCGCGAGCCTGAAGCAGAGGGGGTTGAGCATCCAGGCCGAAAGGGCGAGGAGCGCGCCGGAGAGGACGGCGGCCAGCAGCATGTGCCACGGCGCGAGCAATCCCGTCGCCAGGTGGCGCTGGGCCGTGCGGGGATTGCTGGCGTCGACGAGTCGGTCCGCGAGGCGGTTGACGCTCATCGCGAGTGTGCGCGCGCCCGCCATGGCCAGCGTCACCCAGCAGAGCACGCGCCAGCCCGGCCAGCCGTCCGCCGCCAGCACCATCGCCACGTAGGCGAAGGGTAGGGCGAAGACGGTGTGCTCGAACTTGATCGCGTCGAAGAAGTGTCTGAGCGTGCTGGGCACTACACACCGTACTCTTGCCAGCGCCTCGTCACGAGCGCGCGGATCTCCTCGCTCATCACGATCTCCTCGGGCCACGGCTGGCCGATGGCGTCGTCCGCGGTCTTTTCCGTCGCGTCGATGCCCATCTTGCCGCCGAAGCGGTGGCGGAGCGCGGCGTGGTCGAGGTCGTCCATCGGCCCGTCCACGATCACGATGTCGCGCCTCGCATCCACGTTGCCCGTGGCCCGCCAGGCGACTTCCGAGAGGCTCTGGACGTCCACGTGCTCGGAGACCACGAGGATGTTCTTGGCCAGCATCATGAGCCCGAGCCCCCAGAGGGCATACATGACCTTGCGCGCCTGCCCCGGATAGCGCTTCTTGATCGAGACGATGACGAGGTTGTGAAAGACGCCCTCGGCGGGCATGTTCATGTCCACGACCTCGGGCAGCATCAGCCGGATGATGGGCAGGAAGATTCGCTCGGTCGCCTTGCCGAGCCAGTAGTCTTCCTGGGGCGGCCGGCCCACGATGGTCGTGGGATAGATCGGCTGCCGGCGGCGCGTGATGGCTTTCAGGTGGAAGACCGGATAGTCGCGCGCCAACGAGTAGTAGCCGGTATGGTCGCCGAAGGGCCCCTCGAGCCGGCGCTCCGCTGGATCCACCGTGCCCTCGAGCACGATCTCCGCCTCGGCGGGCACCTCCAGGTCCACCGTCTTGCCGTGAACCATGGGCACGCCCGACCCGCGCAGCCAGCCAGAAAAAACCATTTCATCGATGCCCGGAGGCAGCGGGGCCGAGGCGGAGTAGATGGATGCGGGGTCGCCGCCCAGCGCGATGGCGACGTCCATCGGCGCGCGCCGCTCTTCCGCGAGCCGCTGGTGCTCGGCGGAGCCCTTGTGGATCTGCCAGTGCATGCCGAGCGTGCGATCGTCGAAGACCTGAAGGCGGTACATGCCCACGTTTCGTGCGCCACTCATCGGGTCCTTCGTGAAGACCATGGGGAGCGTGATGAAGCGCCCCGCGTCCCCCGGCCAGCACCGCAGCACGGGCAGTGTGGCCAGGCTCGGCCGGTCCGTCTCGACGACCTCCTGGCACGGGGCGGATCGCACGTGCTTGGGACCGGCCTTGGCCACGTCGAAGAGGTCGCCGAGCTTCTTGATCTTGTCGACGATCGCTGCCGGCATCCTCATGTCGAGGAGCTTGGCGACACGCGCCGA
>JBKPBU010000232.1:0-7903 GCA_046727015.1 Candidatus Methylomirabilota bacterium
CGCCGGCTCGACCAACCTCGGCCACATCGCGGCGCGCATGCTGGCCACGCCGTCGGAAGCGCTCGCCCCCGGGCACGTGCTCGCCTTCGCCGCCATCTTCATCGTGACGCTCGCCGAGACGGGCCGGCTGCCGGTGGACAATCCGGCTACGCACCTCGAGCTGACGATGATCCACGAGGCCATGGTGCTCGAATACTCCGGCCGCTACCTCGCGCTGATCGAATGGGCGGCGGCGCTGAAGCTGCTCGTCTTCTTCACCCTGCTGGGCAATCTCTTCGCGCCCTGGGGCATCGCCGCGGCCCTCACGCCGGGCGCGCTCCTGTGGGCCGCGCTCACGCTCGCGCTCAAGCTGCTGGCGCTGGGGGGCGTGGTCGCCCTCGTGGAGACGCACATCGCCAAGCTCCGGCTCTTCCGCGTGCCTGAGCTCCTCAGCGCGTCCTTCATCCTGGCGCTTCTCGCCGTCACGGCGTCCTTCCTCCTTCGATGAGCCCCGAGCTCGTCTCGCAGCTGTCCGTGGGCGGGTCCACCCTCGTGCTCCTGGCCGGGCTCGCGATGCTCTGGCGGCGCGGCGTGAGGGCTCATATCGGCGCCTTCACGGCCCAGTCGGTGGCGCTGGCGGCGACGACGGCGATGGTCGGCTGGTTCACGGGGGACTGGCAGCTCTGGGCGGTGGCCGCCCTCCTCCTGCTGATCAAGGGCGTCGGCATCCCGATCCTGCTCGCGCGCATGGCGCGGCGCTTCGGCACGGAGCGCGAGCTCGAGCCCTACGTGAACACCGCGACCTCGCTGCTCGTCGGCGGGCTGCTGGTGCTCCTGGCGTATCTGGTCACCGCGCCGCTCGTGTCCGTGAGCCAGCTGCCGACACGCACCGGGATGCCGCTCGCCATGGGGCTCGTCTTCGTCAGCCTCTTCGTCATCATCAGCCGGAAGAAGGCGCTGACGCAGGTCCTGGGCTTTCTCATGCTCGAGAACGCCGTCGCGCTGCTCGCCGTGCTGGGCACCCACGGCATCCCGATCATCGTGGAGATCGGCGTCTTCCTCGACGTGGCCCTGGGCTTCATCGTGATGCAGGTCTTCGTCTACCAGATCCACGAGACCTTCGAGAGCATCGACGTCGAGCAGCTCAACCGGCTCCGGGAATGACGGCCGCGCCCTTCCTCGCGCTGCTCCTGTCTCCGATCCTCGCCGCGGCCGGCGCCCTGGTGCTGCCGCCGCGCTGGCGCGCCGCCTCCGTGCTCCACGCCGGGCTCGGGCTCATCTCGCTCTTGGCGGCGCTCAGGTTTGTGGCGCTCGTGCTCGACGGATGGACGCCGACCTGGGGGGCGACCGTCCTCTTCCGCGTGGACGCGCTCTCGGCGCTCCTCGCGGCCTGCGTCGCCTTCGTGGCCGCTCTCGCGGCGCTCCTCGGGCCCCGCCTCGGGCCCGACGATCACTACACGCCGGCCCAGGTGCGCCGGTTCCGCGTCTTCTCTTCGCTCTTCGCCTTCACCATGCTCGTCGCCGTGACGGCCAACAACGTCGGCGTGATGTGGATCGCCATCGAGGCTACGACGATCGCCTCCGCCGTCATCGTGCCGCTCACGGTCACCAAGGCGTCCGTCGAGGCCTCCTGGAAGTACATCCTGATCGGCTCGGTCGGGATCGCGCTGGCCTTCGTGGGCACCGTGCTGGGCTACTTCGACTTCGTGACGCTCGTGGGCCAGCGCGAATACGCGCTCAATTGGACGGTGCTCCTTGCCAACGCGCCCGTGCTGCACCCGCCGGTGATCCAGCTCGCCTTCGTCTTCATTTTGATCGGCTACGGCACCAAGGCCGGGCTCGCCCCCATGCACACCTGGCTGCCCGACGCGCACTCCGAGGCGCCCTCCGCGCTTTCGGCGATGATGTCGGGCGTGCTGCTGGCGGTGGCCCTCTACGCCATAGTCCGCTGGAAGGCCGTGGTCACCGCCGCCGTCGGGCACCAGTTCCCCAACCGGCTCCTCATCGGCCTGGGGCTCCTGTCCCTCGCCATCGCGGCACTGTCCCTGGTGATCCAGCGCCAGTACAAGCGGCTCCTCGCGTATTCCAGCATCGAGCACACGGGACTCATGTGCCTGGGGCTCGCGCTGGGCCCGCTCGGCGTCTTCGCCTCGATGCTCCATCTCGTCAATCACACGCTCGCCAAGTCCATGATGTTCTTCGCCTCGGGGCGCATCCTCGACCGCTACGGCTCGCCAGAGATCGGCCGCGTGTCGGGACTCCTGCGAGTCATGCCGTGGACGGGTGGCCTCTTCGCCGCCGGGATGATCGCGCTGCTGGGCCTGCCGCCTTTCGGCATGTTCCTCTCGAAGTTCGCGCTGGTGCGCGCGGGCTTCGCCGATGGGAAGGGCTGGCTGATGGCGGCGGTGCTCGCGCTCCTCGCCGTCGCTTTCGTCTCGCTGCTGGCACACCTCAACCGCATGCTCTACGGCCCGGCGCCTGCCGGGATCCGGCGTGGCGAGAGCGGTGGCTGGGCGGTGGTGCCGCTCGTCGCGTGCGCCACCATGCTCGTCGTCCTGGGGATTGCGGTGCCCGCGCCGATCACCGAGCTTCTCGACAGGATCGTGGAGATCGCCGGACGATGAGAGACCTCCAGGCGGTCGTCGCCGCGCTGGGCCCGCGCCTGGCGGAGGCGCGGATTGTCCGCGGCAGGGAGATACACGGCACGGTCAGGGCGGGCGACGCACTCAGGCTCGCGCAGATGCTCCGCGCGGACTTCGGCGCCGACCTCCGTCTCATGGTCGCCAATGACCGGCGTGGCGACCTGGACGCCTTCGAGGTGTACTACCTCTACGCGCATCCGAGCGAGAACTGGTTCCTCCAGGCGCGCAAGACCCTGGCGCCCCGGGAGCCCGCCGTCGCCTCTCTCGGCACCTTCCATCACCCCGCTTCGCTCTTCGAGCAGGAGATCTACGACCTCTTCGGCATCACCGCGGTGGGCCACCCCGACCCGCGTCCGCTCGTGCGCCACGGCTTCTGGCCCGCCGATTTCTTCCCGCTGAGGAAGGACGCCCGGGCGGGGGAGTTTGCCGATGACGGGCGGCCCTTTCCGTTCGTGGAAGTGGGCGGCGAGGGCGTCTACGAGATCCCCGTCGGGCCCGTACACGCGGGCGTCATCGAGCCGGGGCATTTCCGATTCTCCGTCGTCGGCGAGACCATCATCAACATGCGCGCCCGCCTCTACTACACCCACAAGGGCACGGAGAAGCTGTTCGAGGGGCGCGCTCCCGTCGCCGGGCTGGAGCTGGCCGAGCGCATCTCCGGAGACACGACGGCCGGCCACTCGATGGCCTACTGCCAGGCGCTCGAAGCGCTGGGGGGGACGGTCGTGCCCGATCGCGCGCGTTACCTCCGCGTCGTGCTGCTCGAGATGGAGCGGCTGTACAACCACGTCGCCGATTTCGGCATGATCGCCAACGACACCGGCTTCGCGGTGGCCCACTCGCACTGCTTTCGCATCCGCGAACGGCTGCTCCGCCTGAACAAGCGGCTCACGGGCAGCCGGCTCCTGCGGGGCGGCGTCGTGCCGGGCGGTGTCGGCCACGATCTTCCCCCCGGCCTCGATCTGCCCGCCGAGGTGGGCGGCGCGCTCGCGGACTTCGAGGAGATCGTGGCGCTGTCGCTCGCCTCGAGCCTCGTGCAGGACAGGCTCGAGGGCACGGGCATGCTCACCGCCCGCACCGCGCGCGATCACGGGGTCCTGGGCTACGTCGCGCGCGCCTCGGGCATAGACGCCGATCTGAGGCGCGATCACCCGTTCGCAGCCTACGGCGATCTCTCCTTCCGCGTGCCTGTCTTCACCTCCGGAGATGTCAAAGCGCGAACCCTGGTCCGAGTCGAGGAGGCCCGCGAATCTGCGCGGCTGATCCGCCAGGCCGTCGAAAGCATGCCCGAGGGGCCGCTCGCCGCTCCGCTGGGAGCGCTGCCGGCCTTCGAGTCGGGCTGGGGCATGGTCGAAGGCTGGCGCGGGGCCATCATCCACTGGGTCATGGCCGACGCGAGCGGGGCGCTGTATCGGGTCAAGATCATGGACCCGTCCTTCCTCAACTGGCGGCCGCTGTCCTACGCCCTGCTGAAGAACATCGTTCCCGACTTCCCGCTGTGCAACAAGTCGTTCAACCAGTCCTACTCCGGCAACGACTTGTAGGCGGGGTGCCGCAAGCTCGCCAACGAAGCAGATGGGCCCTTCTCGACGCCCTGCGGGTATACTCGGAGCATGAGAACTGGACTGATCGTCATCGGCGTCATCGTCCTGATCGTGGTGCTCGGCTTCGCCACGCTGTTCGGGGTCTACAATGGCTTCGTCGCCGCCGACCAGGCCGTCAGCGAGAAGTGGGCGCAGGTGCAGAACGTCTACCAGCGGCGCGCCGACTTGATCCCCAACCTCGTCGAGACCGTCAAGGGCTTCGCCGCCCAGGAGAAGACCGTGCTCGAGGAGGTGACCCAGGCCCGCGCCAGCGCCGGCAGCATCAAGGCGACCCCGGAGCTCCTCAACGACCCGGCGGCTTTCAAGAAGTTCCAGGACGCGCAGAACCAGCTGGGGGGCGCCCTCTCGCGCCTGCTGGTCACGGTGGAGCGCTACCCCGAGCTCAAGAGCAACCAGAACTTTTTGGCTTTGCAGAGCCAGCTCGAGGGAACGGAGAACCGTATCACGGTCGAGCGTCAGCGCTTCAACGAGGCGGTGCGCGACTACAACACGAAGGTCAAGCTGATGCCGTGGGCCGTCGTCGCCCGCTTGGCTGGCTTCAAGGAGAAGGCCTTCTTCGAGTCGGCCCCAGGGAGCGAGACCGTTCCGAAAGTGAAGTTCTAGGGGGAGGGCGGGGAGTCCCGAGGCCGCCCCCATGCGCCTGAGCCGACCGCTGCTCGCGGCGCTGCTCTTCGCCGCCCTCGGTGGCGTGGCCTCGGCATCGCTTCCCATCCCGCCCCCGCCCGACCACCGCATCAACGACTACGCCGGGGCGCTTTCCGCCGACGAGCGCGCCCGCCTCGAGGACAAGCTCCGCGCGCGGGAGCGGGAGAGCAGCAACCAGATCGTCGTCGCCATCTTCCGCTCGCTCGAGGGCGAGAGCCTGGAGGACTATTCGATTCGCCTCGCCCAGGCCTGGCGGGTGGGCCAGAAGGGCCTGGACAACGGGGTCATCTTCCTGGTCTTCGTCGAGGACAGGAAGATGCGCCTCGAGGTGGGCTACGGTCTCGAGTCCAAGCTCACCGACGCGCTCTCGAGCCAGATCCTGCGCCAGGTCGTCGCGCCGCGCTTCCGCGAGGGCAAGATCGCCGACGGCATCGCCGCCGGCCTCGACGCCATCGAGGAGGTGATCGCCGGCACCTACAAGGCGGCGCCGCCGGGGCCATCCGGCCGGGGGAAGGGCTTGAGCACCTTCCAGATTCTCCTTCTCTTCATTCTCGTGGCCGGCATCCTCTCCATCGTGGTTCCCGCCCTCCAGGGCTCGCACGTGAGGCGCCAGGGCTGGACGGGCGGCTCGCGCGGCTGGGGCGGGCCCATCATCTTCCCCGGTGGCGGTTGGGGCGGCGGCGGAGGAGGGGGCGGCGGGGGCGGCGGTGACTTCAGCGGCGGTGGCGGCGGCTTCGGTGGGGGCGGGGCGAGCGGAGACTGGTGATGGCTCGACATCCCAGGTGGGTGCGCGCGTTTCTCTCGGACGACGACCTCGGAGCCGTCGCGCGCGCCGTCGCGCAGGCCGAGGCCTACACCTCGGCCGAGATCCGCGTCCACCTGGACCACGAGTGCCCGGGCGACGCGCTCCAACGGGCCATCAAGGTTTTCGAGAGGCTGGGCATGCACAAAACCGCCGCGCGGAATGCCGTCCTCGTCTACATCTCGGTGACCGACCGGAAGCTCGCCGTCATCGGCGACAAGGGGATTCACGAGCGCGTGGGCGAAGACTACTGGCAGCGGCTGGTGGCCGGCGTCCGCCTGCGCCTGAGGCAGCAGGGCCCGCGTGACGGCCTCATCCATGCCGTCGCAGAGATGGGCGCGGCGCTCACCCACCACTTCCCCCGCCGGCCCACCGACAAGAACGAGCTGTCCGACGAGGTCAGCCTCGGCTAGGCGCGCGACTCAGCAAGGGATTGGGGTCAGGTCTTACATTCCGACATTTCGTAGGTCGCCTAAGCCGGGATCAGGTCTTGCGGTCCGCCAGATCCACCGGGCCTATGCCAGGGCGTGCGATCTCACAGCGCGTGAGCTGGTCGAACACATCGTAGTCGAGGCGCGTGCGGTTGCCGAGGGCGTCGATGAGCGCGAGTTACACTATGATTTCTTTCAGCGTCCGAGCCAACTCCGCCGCCACCGTGCCTCGCTTCACAGCTGGCCGGCCTTGATCCCCTTGGCGGGTTCGCGGAGTATGCTCATCGGATGATCATGTCGTAATGTAAGATCTGACCCCAGAGCTGCCAGAGCTGTCCGACGAGGTTAGTCTCGGCTAGGCGCGCGACTCGGCGCTCGGCGTGGAGTCGCCGGGCCGCTGGATACTCGCGTAGCTCGTGACGGGCGGCGAGCGGCCAGAGCCGCGCGCCGGAGATCGGCCACGAACCGACGCATCTCCGCTGCCCGCTCCGCGTCTTTCGGAATGCGAAGGATGGCGGATGGATGCACCGTGACGAAAGCTCGAACGCCCTGGGGTGACGACAGCTCGCGACCGCGAGCGGTTCCCACCCTCGCGGTCGGCCCGAAGACGGCGGCGGCGGCAGTGGCGCCGAGGCACACGAGCACCTCGGGCTGGACCAGCCAGAACTCCTTGTCGAACCAGGGGCGGCAGGCCTCGACCTCGTTGCGTCCAGGCTTCTCGTGGATGCGGCGCTTTCCGCCTTCCTTCGCCTTCCACTTGAAGTGCTTCACGATATTCGTGACGTAGACCTGGCGGCGATCGAGCCCCGCCTGGACGAGGGCTTTGTCCAGCAGCCGCCCGGCGGGACCGACGAACGGCCGGCCGGCCAAGTCCTCTTCGTGCCCGGGCTGCTCACCGAGCAGCATGAGGGACGCGTGGGGATTGCCCTCGCCGAAGACGGTTTGTGTCGCGCGCTTGTACAGGTCGCATCCCGTACAGGAGGCCGCGGCCCGGCGCAGAGCGTCCAGAGTCGTCGCGTCCTCGGGCGGCCGTGCTGTCGGCATCGTCCCTAGAGCCTGATCCAGGTCTCTGAGAAGGCGAGGAAAGCCGTGCTGCTCTGCCGTCCCGCGAACTCGCGCGGGACAGGATGGCCCTTGAGGGTACGGCCGTTGACCGTGGCCGTGACCCGCCGGGCATCCACGAACAGGCTCACGAGCGCGTGCTTGCCGGTCGCCGACTTCTCCTTGGGCAGGGTGACGACGTAGGGCTCGCCGAGATCTTCCCAGGAGAGCGCCGCCTCGACGTCCCCCCCCTTGACCCACTCCACGACGGACGAGCGCGTGTCGCCTGACGCGGCGACGCCCTCGAGCGGCACGTAGTCCATGTGCTGGAGCGCCCTGGCGCCCTTGAAGGCGCCGAAGTAGCTGACGAACTCGGCGACGAGGTAGTGCGCGAGCGCGTCGTTGTCGGTGACGCAGACGTTGAGCGCTTCGGGCAGGCTGCAGTCGAGCAGCGGAGCCTCGAGCAGCACCAGCGCGTGGCCACGTCCGTGGGGCGAGGCGACGACGCGGAAGAAGGAGACGAGCGTGACAAACGGGCCGTCGGGCTTCTCCTTCAGATACATGCCGGGATTTTCTCCGGACCAGTCCACCACACCTGGATGCGTGAGCGTCGGTGTCGTCATGCCGCCGATGATACATCGGGCCGTGGTATGCTCGCCACGCCATGACGCGAGCCGAGATACCGACCCCGGCCCTCCTGCTCGACCTCGACCGCTTCGAGCGCAACGTCGCGAAGATGGCGGCGCACGTCACGGCGGT
>JBKPBU010000233.1:0-2655 GCA_046727015.1 Candidatus Methylomirabilota bacterium
CGTCGCGGACGGGCGGCTCCAGAAATACTTCGGGTCGTCGAAGGGCTGGCCGATGAGCCTCGAGCCGACGACCTTGCCGTCCTTGACGATCAGGCTGCCCTGCGCCTCGGACGGGAACACCGTCTGCGCGATGCCCGTGACGAGGAGCGGATATGCGACCCCGGTGACGAGCGTCAGCAGCAGCAGAACCATAAGAGCCGGACGGATCTGAGAGACCATGATCGGGATTCCTCCCTACACGAGCCCCAGTGCCACGAGGATCATGTCCACGAGCTTGATCCCCGGGAACGGGATGAGAATGCCGCCGACGCCGTAGATCCAGAGATTGCGCCGCAGAACCGCCGCGGCGCCGATCGGCCGGTAGCGCACGCCCTTCAGGGCGAGCGGGATCAGCGCGACGATGATCAGCGCGTTGAAGATGACGGCGGACAGGATCGCGCTCTCCGGCGTCGCCAGGTGCATGATGTTGAGCACGCCGAGGGCTGGATAGGTGCTCGCGAAGGCCGCGGGAATGATGGCGAAGTACTTGGCGACGTCATTGGCGATGCTGAAGGTGGTCAGGGAGCCGCGCGTCATCAGCATCTGCTTGCCCGTCTCGACGACCTCGAGCAGCTTGGTGGGATTGGAGTCGAGGTCGACCATGTTGCCGGCTTCCTTGGCGGCCTGGGTGCCCGTGTTCATGGCCACGGCGACGTCGGCCTGGGCGAGGGCGGGCGCGTCGTTGGTCCCGTCGCCCGTCATGGCGACCAGGCGTCCTTCCGCCTGAAGATCACGGATCAGCTTGAGCTTCATCTCCGGCGTCGCCTGGGCAAGAAAATCGTCGACGCCGGCCTCCGCGCTGATGGCGGCGGCCGTGAGCGGGTTGTCGCCGGTGATCATGATGGTCTTAATGCCCATGCGGCGCAGCTGGGCGAAGCGTTCCCGGATCCCGCCTTTGACGATGTCCTTGAGCTGGATCACGCCGAGCACCTTCTGGCCGTCTGCGACAACCAGCGGCGTGCCGCCTGCCTTGGCGATGGTGTCCACCACGGTGCGCACGCCGGCAGGCACGTTCCCGCCGAGGCGCGTGACGTAGCCTTCGATGGCGTCGGCGGCGCCCTTGCGCACCTCGCGGCCGTTGAAGTCCACGCCGCTCATGCGAGTCTGGGCGCTGAACGCCACGAACTTGGCGCCCATGGCCTGGATGTCGCGCTCCCTGATGCTGAACCTCTCCTTTGCGAGCACCACGATGCTGCGCCCTTCCGGTGTCTCGTCCGCGAGAGAAGCGAGCTGCGCGGCGTCGGCCAGCGTGGCATCGCTGACGCCGTCGGCCGGGAAGAATCCTGTCGCCTGGCGGTTGCCGAGAGTGATCGTGCCAGTCTTGTCGAGGAGCAGCACATCCACGTCACCGGCGGCCTCGACGGCGCGGCCCGACATGGCGATCACGTTCTTCTGGATCATGCGGTCCATCCCGGCGATGCCGATCGCCGAGAGCAGCGCGCCGATGGTCGTCGGGATCAGGCAGACGAGGAGGGCCACGAGGACGGTCACGGTGATGGGCGTGCCCTGGCCGGCGGCCTGAACGCTGTAGAGCGAGTAGGGCAGGAGAGTGGCCGTGGCGAGGAGAAACACGATGGTCAGGCCCGCCAGCAGGATGTCGAGCGCGATCTCGTTGGGAGTCTTCTGGCGCTTGGCGCCTTCGACGAGGGCGATCATCCGGTCGAGGAAGGCCTCGCCGGGATTGGCCTTGACCTCGACGATGAGCCAGTCGGAGAGCACCTGCGTGCCGCCGGTGACCGAGCTCCGGTCTCCGCCGCTCTCGCGGATGACGGGGGCGCTTTCGCCGGTGATCGCGCTCTCGTTGACCGAGGCGACGCCTTCGACGACCTCGCCGTCTGCCGGGATGAATTCCCCAGCCTCGACGAGCACGACATCGCCCTTCCTGAGCGTGGACGCGGAGACGGTTTCGTACCTGGCGGTGCGCTCGGGACGGGATAGGCGCTTGGCCTGGAGGTCCCGCCGCGCCTTGCGGAGGGAGGCGGCCTGGGCCTTGCCCCGCCCCTCGGCCATTGCCTCGGCGAAGTTGGCGAAGAGCACGGTGAACCACAGCCAGAGCGACACGGCGAAGATGAAGCCCGCGGAGGCCTCGCCGCGGCCGGCCAGCGCCTGCACCCAGAGCAGGGAGGTCAGGACGGAGCCCACGTACACGACGAACATCACGGGGTTCCGGACCTGGCGCTGCGGCGTGAGCTTCTTGAACGAGTCGATCGTCGCCTGCCGCACGATGGGCAGGTCGAAGAGCGGACTGGCTTTCGCGCTTGTTGCCATGTGGGCCGACCTCACTTGGCCATCACGAGGGTGAGATGCTCCGCGATGGGGCCGAGGGCGAGCGCCGGGAGGTAGGTGAGGGCGCCCACCAGGATGACCGTGCCGACGAGCAGGACCACGAACAGCGGCGTGTGCGTCGCGAGGGTGCCGAGTCCCGGCGGCACGAGCTTCTTGCGGGCCAGGGCCCCAGCGAGAGCCAGCACCGGTACCGCCAGCCAATAGCGGCCGAAGAGGATGGCCAGCCCGAGCGACGTGTTGTAGAAGGGCGTGTTCGCGTTGAGCCCGGCGAAGGCGCTCCCGTTGTTGTTGGGCGCCGACGAAAACGCGTAGAGGACCTCGCTGAAGCCG
>JBKPBU010000234.1:0-1534 GCA_046727015.1 Candidatus Methylomirabilota bacterium
CGAGCTCGATGCCTCGGCCGACCGGCGGGCGCGCACCTTCTCGGCGGGCATGAAGCGGCGCCTGGCGCTCGCGCGCGTGCTGCTGGGCCGGGCCCGCCTCCTCCTCCTCGACGAGCCCTTCACCGGCCTCGACCGGGCGGGGCGGAAGTGGCTGGGCGAGTTCCTGCTGTCCTTCAAGGCCGGCGGCGGGGCGCTGGTCGTGGCGACACACAGCTTCGATGCGGGAGTGGGAGTGGCAGATCGCGTCGCCATTCTCTCCGGCGGGCGGATCGTCCTGGACCGTCCCGCGGCCGAGCTCGGCCTCGAGGACGTCCGCCGCCTTTACGACGAGCTGGCCCTGGGCCCCGGGACGGCTTCGTGAGCGCCTACGTCCGCCGCGCGTGGATCGTGGTCTGGAAGGACGTGCTCAGCGAGCGCCGGAGCAAGGAGAGCCTCAACTCGCTCATCTTCTTCTCGCTCCTGCTCCTCTTCGTGTTCCAGTTCGCGCTGGGGCCCGAGCGCGCGCGGGTGGAAGCGGCGCTTCCCGGGCTCCTCTGGCTCGCCTTCATCCTGGCGGGGCTGCTGGCCTTCGGGCGGGCCTTTCTCATCGAGCGTGAGAACGACTGCTGGGAGGGGCTCGTGCTCTCGCCCGGCGACAAGTCGGCCATCTATCTCGGCAAGCTCGCGGGCAACGTGCTCGTGATGATCGTCGTGGAGGTGGTGCTCCTCGTGCTCTTCGCCGTGTTCTTCTCCCTGGACTTCACGCCGGCTCTTCCCGCCCTGGCGGCGGTGCTGGCGCTCGGCACGCTCGGCCTCGCGGCGGTGGGGACGCTCTTCGGCGCCATCACGGCCCAGCTCCGCGCGCGCGAGCTGCTCTTCCCTGTCCTGCTCCTCCCTGCCGTGGTACCGGTGCTCCTGAGCTCGGTGAGCGCCACCCAGACCGTGCTGGCGGGTCAGCCGCTCGGCGAGGCCGCGCCGTGGCTCAAGCTGCTGGCCGCGGCGGACCTCGTCTACCTCGTGGTGGGCGTGGTGACCTTCGAATTCGTCCTCGACGCCGCCTGAGCCCCGGATCCAGGCCTCACCCCGGTCAGCCCTTGAGCCCGCTCATGACGACGGCACGGACGACCCAGCGCTGACACAGGAGGAAGATCGCGAGGACGGGCAGGATGCTGACGACCGCGGCCGCGGTGACCAGGTTGTACTCGATGAAGTACATGTTGGTGAAGCCGACGAGACCCAGGGTCACCACCTTCATCTCCGGCGAGTTGATCACGACGAGCGGCCAGAACAGCTCGTTCCACGTCCACATGAACTTGATGATCACGAGCGTCGCCATCGCCGGGGCCACCGACGGCAGGACGATTCGCCAGAAAATCCCGAGTTCTCCCCCGCCGTCGATCCGCGCCGCTTCGATATAGTCGGTGGGCACCATCTCGATCGCCTGGCGCATGAGGAAGACGCCGAAGACGCTCACGAGGTCGGGGGCGAGGATGCCGGCGTAGGTGTCGAGAAGGCCGAGCCGGTTGACCCACAGGTACAGCGGCACCACCACCGA
>JBKPBU010000235.1:0-8006 GCA_046727015.1 Candidatus Methylomirabilota bacterium
GCGCTCGCAGGGTGCTGAAATACTCGCAGGCTTCGAGCGAAGCAGGCCCTCTCGGCGGCCGGCTAGGCGGGTTTGACCTCCGACGTGCAGTGGGCGCAGCGCGTGGCCCTGAGCGGGATGTTCGACAGGCACAGCGGGCACGGGCGCGTCGTCACGGGAGCTGCCACCGGCGGGAAGAGCCGGTTGACCTGACGGATGAGGAGGAAAATCGCGAAGGCGATGATGACAAAGTCCACGATGGCCTGCAGGAAGGCGCCGTAGTTGAGCGTCGGGGCGCCGGCCGCCTTGGCCGCGGCCAGCGTCGGGTAGGGTTGTCCGGTGAGGCTGATGAAGAGGGTGGAGAAGTCAGCCCTGCCGAGCATCATGCCGATCGGGGGCATGAGGAGGTCGCCGACGAACGACGTGACGACCTTCCCGAATGCGGCGCCGATGACAACGCCTATCGCGAGCTCGACGACACTGCCCCGCATCACGAAATCTTTGAATTCTTTTAGCATGGTGCCCCCTGTCGAGAGATCTAGTCGGCCTGCCTCCGGAGGAACGCGGGCACGTCGAGGTCCTCCTCCGTCGGGCCGTCGGCCTCGGCACGAATCTCGGCCGGCACGCGCCGGCGCCAGTCCTTGGAGGAGGGAGCGCCGGGCCGGGGCGCGCGCTGCATGTCCACCACCTTGCCCGAGGGCAGGCTCCCCTCCTTGCGCTCGCTGAAGCCGGTGGCGATCACCGTGATGCGCACCTCGTCCTGCAGGCTCGGGTCGATCACCGCGCCGAAGATGATGTGGGCCTCCTCGTGCGCCGCCTCCTGAACTATGCGCGCGGCCTCCTCGACCTCGTGCAGCGACAGGTCCGAGCCGCCGGTGAAGTTGATCAGAACCCCGCGGGCGCCGTCGATGGATGTCTCGTCGAGCAGCGGGCTCGCGATGGCCTTCTGCGCCGCGTCGAGCGCGCGGTGCTCGCCTTTGCCGACGCCCGCGCCCATGAGCGCCATGCCCATGCCGGCCATGATGGTGCGCACGTCCGCGAAGTCGAGGTTGATGAGCCCGGGCACGAGGATCAGGTCCGAGATGCCCTGCACCGCCTGGAGCAGCACGGTGTCGGCGACCTTGAACGCCTCCACGAGCGGCGTGCCGCGGTCCACCACCGCCAGCAAGCGCTGGTTGGGGATGGTGATCAGCGTGTCCACGACACCCCGCAGCTCGGCGAGACCGGCTTCCGCCTGCTGGGAGCGCCGCCTGCCCTCGAAGGCGAAGGGCTTGGTCACGACCGCCACGGTCAGGATGCCCATCTCCTTGGCGGTGGCGGCCACGATGGGCGCCGACCCGGTGCCGGTGCCGCCGCCGAGACCCGCGGTCACGAAGACCATGTCGGCGCCTTCCAGAAGCTTCTTGATCTGATCGCGGTCCTCGAGGGCGGCGTTCTTACCTACCTCCGGGTCGGCGCCGGCTCCCAGTCCCATGGTCAGGCGCGCGCCAAGCTGGAGCTTCACGGGAGCGGGCGAGGCGCGCAGAGCCTGCACGTCCGTGTTGGCCACGATGAATTCGACGCCGGTGAAGCGTGCCTCCATCATCCGGTTGATGGCGTTGGACCCGCCGCCGCCGAGACCTATGACCTTGATCTTGGCGTTGTCCTTCGCCTCCTCCAGCTCGAACACCGGCCGCCCCGCCCGTGGCTCTGCCATCGGCTCCTCCTTGACCGCAACTCGCGTGAGTATCGTTGCTGTTAGAACAGCTCGCCAAACCAGTCCCTGAGCCTGCGCATCGTCCCCAGCCCGGAGGCCGCCCCTCCGTCGTCCGCGCCGGCTGAGCGAAGCCGCCCGCGCGCGCCGTAGAGCGCCAGGCCCACGCCCGTGGCATAGATCGGGCTCTGAACCACGTCCGACAGCCCGCCGATGCCCGTGGGCCGCCCGCGCCTCACCGGCAGATCAAAAACCTGTTCCGCCAGCTCGGGCACCCCCTGCATGATCGAGGTGCCGCCGGTGACGACGACGCCCGCGGCGGCGGCGTCCTCGAGTCCGGCCTTCGCCAGCTCTCTCGCGACGAGAGTGAAAATCTCCTCGACGCGCGGCTGAATGATCTCCGAGAGAATCTGACGGGAGAGCTCGCGCGCCTTGCGGCCGCCCACCGACGGCACGGAGATGACTTCGTCTTCGCGCACGAGCGACGTCAGGGCGCAGCCGAGGCGCTTCTTGAGCTCCTCGGCCTCCGCCGTGGGCGTGCGGAGGCCCACCGCGACGTCGTTCGAGATATGGTCGCCGCCCAGCGGCAGGATGCCGGTGTACCACACGGCGCCGTCGCGGAAGAGCGCCGCGTCCGTCGTGCCGCCGCCGAGATCGATCAGCAGGATGCCCAGCTCCTTTTCTTCCTCGGAGACGACGGCCTCGGCGGAGGCGAGGGGCTCGAGCACGATGTCCTGCACCTGGAGTCCCGCGCGGTTGACGCTGCGGACAACATTTCTCACGGAGGTGGTGGCGCCCGTCACCAGGTGCACTTCGACCTCGAGCCGCACTCCGGACATCCCCAGCGGCTCCTTGACACCGTCCTGGTCGTCCACGACATAGGTCTGCGGCAGGGCGTGGATGATCTCGCGGTCCTGAGGCAGGTTTATCGCACGGGCGGCGTCCAGGGCCCGCTCGACGTCGGCGGCGCTGACCTCGCGGTGCTTGCCCGACACGGCGACCACGCCCCGGCTGTTGGCGCCGCGGATGTGCCCCCCGGCCACGCCGGCGATCACGCTCGAGATCTCGACGCCGGCCATCTCCTCGGCGTCGCCGACGGCCTGCTTGATGCTCTCCACCGTCGAGTCGATGTTGACCACCACGCCCTTGCGCAGGCCCCGTGAGGGACTGATGCCGACGCCCACGATGTCGAGGGTGCCGATGGACGACCACTCCGCGATCACGCAGGAGATCTTGGTCGTTCCCACGTCGAGCCCCGTGATGAGCTGCCGTCCTCTCGATCTGCCCATGACGCCCCCTACTTCGCCGCTGTTCTCAAGACGACCTGGTCGCGGAATCGCAGGTCGATCGACGTCGCGCGCTGGCCCGAGGCGCGGAGCTGCGCCAGCACGCCGCCGAGACGCCCCAGCCGGTCGTCCCAGTCCTCGCTTCCGAGCCGCACCTCGACGCCGTCCAGCATGTAGAGCACCGGCCCCTCGGGGCGGCTGACGTCCACCTCGGAAATCTCCCTCAGCAGTGGGCTCTGGGCGCGCATCAGCGTGCGGATCAGGGCCACTCCCGCGGCAACGTGCTCGGACGGCGTCCGCCCCGCCGCCGCGACCTCGTCGGCGCCCACGCCCGATACGAGGGGGGTGTCGAGCGTGACCGCCCGCGTCTCGGAGCCGAGCGGCAGGCCCTGCTCGTCCACCCAGTAAAGGCCGCCCGGCCACTGGAAGCCCCCTGAATGGACGAGCGCGAAGGGTTCCCGCTCTTCCACCAGCAACGTGACGCGGTTCGGGAAGGCGCGGACCAGCTCCGCGCGGCGCACGCGGGGCAACGCCTCGATGCCGGCCACCGCTCGCCGCGCATCGAGGCTGAAGAGGTTCTGCCCGGGAGCGAGCCCGGAGGCCGCGATGACTTCGTCGGCCGAGAGCAGGCTCTGCCCCGCCACCTCGATGCGTTCGACAGCAAAGGGCGATGCCGCCAGGAGCCATCGGCCGCCGGCGGCGAGCACGCCGCCCAGCGCGACCACGAGCAGGCCCGCGCAGAGCCACGTGCCGAGCCGGCGGGCCAGCCGAGCCACACGCCGGCGCCGCCGGCCACGGTCGAGCCGCTGGCCGGCCATGGCCACCGTCGGCTCGGCCAGATCCGCGAGGCCGCCGCGAGCGGCTCCGCGCGGCGTGAGAACGCCGCGGTGGCCGCTCACCCTTCTCCCATGATCCGGATCTCCGGCTCGAGCGTGATGCCGAACTGCGCCTGGACGCGCTCGCGGGCCATGTCCATGAGCGCCGTGATGTCGGCCGCGGTCGCCCCGCCGCGGTTGACGATGAAGTTGGCATGCTTGGCCGAGATCTCGGCACCGTTGAGCCGCTTGCCCTTCAGGCCCACCTTCTCGATCAGGCGCCCGGCGACCTCGCCGTGGGGGTTCTTCCACACGCAGCCCGCCGACGCGAGCGCGAGCGGCTGGGTTGCCTTCTTCACCTTCAGGCGCTGCTTCATGTCTTTCTGGATCTCGGCCTGCGGCCGCCGGTGCAGCTGGAGCCGCGCCCCTACCACCACGGCGCCCGCCGGCGCCGCGAAATCGCGGTAGCCGAAGCTGCCGTGGCCCGGCTTGAACTCGCCGAGCGTCCCGTCGGGATGAAGGAAGTAGACGGCGGAGATGAAGTCGCCGATCCACCCGTCGGGCGTGCCCGCGTTCATGGCCACGGCGCCGCCGATCGTCGCGGGGATGCCGACGAGGCACTCGATGCCGCCCAGGTTGAGCGCGGCCGCCTCGCGGATCAGGGCTGACAGCCCCACGCCCGCACCCGCCACGGCCTCCTCGCCGTGGAACTCGGCGCGGCCCAGGCAGCCTTCGACCTTGACGACGACGCCGCGGATGCCGCGGTCTCGTACCAGGAGATTGTTGCCCCCGCCGATGATCTCCACCGGCAGGTGGTCGCGCTCCGCGAAGCCCAGCGCGAGGCGAACGTCCTCGACGTCCTGAGGCACGACGAAGATGTCCGCCGGCCCCCCGATTCGAAGGGAGGTATGGAAGCTGAGGGGTTCTTTGAACCGGACCTCGCCCCGTATCTCTCCGAGCATGGGCTACCTCCTGTTGGACTGGTCGCGCTGATCGTTCAGGCGCGTGAGAAACTCCGCGCCCAGCTGACCGACGTCGCCCGCGCCCAACGTCAGCACGAGGTCGCCGGAACGGGTGGATTCGCACAGGTAGTTGAGGATGCCGGCCCGGTCGCCGTCCATGTAGACGACTTCCCGGTGACCATGGGCCGCGATGCCGTCGGCGAGATCCTTCGCGTGCACGCCCGGAATCGGCGTCTCGCCCGCCGCGTAGATGTCCATCACGATCAGCACGTCCGACTGGTAGAAGGCCGTGAGGAACTCCTGCCGCAGGGCCTTGGTGCGCGTGTAGCGGTGGGGCTGGAACACCGTGACCACGCGCCGGTCGAACCCGGCCTTGGCGGCGGCCAGGGTGGCGCGGATCTCGGCGGGGTGATGGCCGTAGTCGTCCACGACGAGGACGCCCGCGGCTTCGCCGCGGATCTGGAAGCGACGCTGGACGCCCGCGAAGCCGGCGAGCGCCTGCTGGATGCGTTCGAAGGGCACCTCGAGGTCGAGGCCCACGCCGACGGCGGCCAGGGCGTTGAGCACGTTGTGCCGGCCCGGCACCTGGATCGTCGCCGGCCCGAGGGTCTTGCCCCGGTGCAGGATCTCGAACTGCGACTGCATGCCGGAGAAGGCGAGCCGGCGCGCGGTCAGATCGGCACCCGATTCGAGGCCGTACGTGACCACGCGCTTCTCGATCAGCGGGATCATCTGCTGGATGTTGGGTTGGTCGAGGCAGAGCACGGCCGAGCCGTAGAACGGCACCTTGTTCACGAAGGCGAGAAAGGCGGCGCGGATCGCGTCGAGGTCGGCATAGTGGTCGAGGTGCTCGGCGTCCACCGTCGTGACGACGGCGATCGTCGGCGTGAGCTTGAGGAACGAGCCGTCGGATTCGTCCGCCTCGGCCACGAGAAACTCGCCTTGCCCGAGGCGCGCGTTCGCGCCGAGGCCGTGCACGCGGCCGCCGACGACCACGGTCGGGTCGAGCCCGGCCGCGCCCAGCACCGCCGCCACCATGGAGGTCGTGGTGGTCTTGCCGTGGGTGCCGGCGATGGCGATGCCGTATTTGAGGCGCATGAGCTCGGCCAGCATCTCGGCGCGCGGGATCACGGGCACGCCCCGCTGTCGCGCCACCTGCACCTCGACGTTGTCGCGGGCCACCGCGGACGAGTACACGACGACGTGCGCGCCCTCGACGTGGCTCGGCTCGTGGCCGAGGAAGACCTTGGCGCCCAGCCGCTCGAGCCTCTCCACCGCCTCGCCCCGCTTCTGGTCGGAGCCGGTCACGCGGTAGCCCAGGTTCACCAGCACCTCGGCGATGCCGCTCATCCCGATGCCCCCGATGCCCACGAAATGGAGCTGCTGGTATTTCTTGAACATGGTGACCTATCGCCCCTCACGCGAAATAGTTGTGAGCATCACTACCTAGGCCGTCCCTGTGTGCTGCGAGATATTGAGGAGCACGCCCGTGGAGAACAGCGCCATGAGCAGGGCCGAGCCGCCGGAGGAGATGAAGGGCAGCGGCAGACCCTTGGTCGGCAGCGCCCCCGTGACCACGCCCAGGTTCACGAGGGTCTGGGTCGCGAGCATGATCGTCAGCCCCAGGGCCAGGTAGCTGCCAAAAGCGTCCGGCGCGCGCAGCCCGACGCGCAGTCCCCGCCACACGAGGAGCACGAAGAGCGCCACCACGACCACCGCGCCGGCCAGCCCCAGCTCTTCGCCGACGATGGCGAAGATGAAATCCGTATGGGCCTCGGGCAGGTAGAAGAGCTTCTGCTTGGACTCGCCCAGCCCGCGGCCCAGCCAACCGCCCGAGCCGAGCGCCAGGAAGGACTGGATGATCTGGAAGCCGGAGCCCTGCGGGTCGTCCCAGGGGTTCATGAAGGCGACGATGCGCCGCAGGCGGTAGGGCTTCGTCAAGATGGCGGCGGCGGCGACCGGCAGCGCGGCGGCGGCGATCAGGCCCATGTGGTAGACGCGCGCGCCACCCAGGTACGCCAGCGCCAGCGTCAGGATCACGAGCACCATGGCATTGCCCATGTCGGGCTGGAGCATGGTCAGTCCCGCCATGCCGCCCGCCACGAGCAGGAGGGGCAGGAGCCCCTGGCTGAAGCTCGCGAGCATCTCCTGGCGGCGCGTGAGAAAGGAGGCCAGGTAGAGCAGCAGCGAGAACTTGGCCAGCTCCACCGGCTGGAAGGACACGGGGCCGGCGCGGAACCACCGCCGGGTGCCGTTGATCTCCTGGCCGAAGGGCGGCACCAGCACCAGCACCAGGAGCAGGAACGACACCCCGAGCAGAGGCACCACGAGTCGCTCGAGCCGCCGGTAATCGAAGACCATGCCGGCCCAGAGTGCGCAGACGCCCAGCACGGCCCAGAAGAGCTGTTTCTTGAGGAAGTACAGCGGATCGTGGAAGCGGTCGGCGGCCATGATGGCGCTGGCCGAATAGACCATCACGACCCCGAGCGAGACCAGGGTCAGCACGAGAGCGAAGAGCCACAGGTCAGGCGTGAGCTTTCTAGGCATGCGCAAGCTCTCGCACGGAGGCTTTGAAGACCTCGCCGCGGTGCTCGTAGTTGTCGAACATGTCGAAGGAGGCGCAGGCCGGTGAGAGCAGCACGACGTCGCCCATGCGGGCCAACGAGCGCGCCACCGCCACCGCCTCTTGCATCGAGCCCGCATCCGCGCACGGCACGCCGACGGCTTCGAGGACCGCACGGATCTGGCCGCGGTCGACCCCGATGAGCACGACCTGCTTCAGGCGACCGCGGGCGGCGGCGGCGAGCGGAGCGAAATCCTGTCCCTTGCCCTTGCCGCCGGCGATCAGAATGACGGGCTCCGTGAAGCTCTCGAGCGCCTTGATGGTCGAGGCGACGTTGGTGCCCTTCGAGTCGTTGAAGTAGGTGACGCCGCGCTCCTCGAGCACGCGCTCGATGCGGTGGGCGACGCCCCGAAACGCGCCGATGCCCCGACGGATCGAGTCGGGCGAGAGCCCGGTCCACAGGGCGCAGGCCGCGGCCGCCATCACGTTCTCGACGTTGTGCTGGCCGCGCAGCGGGATCTCCTCGATCGGGCAGATCTCCTCGACGTGGCCGTTGAGCTTGGCCACCACCCAGCCGTCGCGGACGAAGACGCCATGCTCGAGCGGCGTGAGCCGGCTGAACCAGAGGACGCGCGCGCGGGTCTGCGAGGCGAGCGAGGCGGTGGCGGGGTCGTCGGCGTTCAGCACCGCGCAGTCGGCGGATGTCTG
>JBKPBU010000236.1:0-4775 GCA_046727015.1 Candidatus Methylomirabilota bacterium
GGATGGGCCGTCGCCACGGGACTCTGCATCGCCTCCTACTCCCTGGTCGACAAGGTAGGCGTGTCGCACATCAACCCCCTGCCCTATCTCTGGGCGATGATGGTCGGCTGCTGCTTCTCTCTCCTGCCGCCCGTGCTGGCGCGGCGCGGCTCACTGGCGCGCGAGTGGCGCGAGAACCGGGTCGCGGTCCTGCTGTCCGGCGTGCTGAGCCCGGGCGGCTATCTCCTCGTGCTCTTCGCCTTCCGGCTTTCCAAGGCGGGCTACGTCGTGGCGGGGCGCGAGGTGTCCATCGTCATCTCGGCGCTGATCGGAAGCCTCCTGCTCAAGGAGGGCGCCCTCGGCCGGCGTCTGCTCGGCGCCGCCATCGTAGCCGCCGGCGTGGTCTGCGTCGCCCTCGCCCGCTGACCGGCGAGACCTGCCTGTGCTACGCGGCGGGCGGGCGGGTGCCGCCTACTCGCCGCGGAGCGTGGGGTCGAGGACGTCGCGGAGCCAGTCGCCGGCGCGGCTGATCACGATGGAGGTGATCATGAGCACGACGCCCGGGGCGGTCGAGATCCACCACGCCGAGTCGAGGTAGTCGCGCCCCTCCTGAATCATGCCGCCCCACGAGGGCGTGGGCGGCTGGATGCCGAGCCCGAGGAAAGACAGCGTCGCCTCGAGCACGATGGAGCGCGCGAGCTCGAGGGTGGCGACCACCACCAGCGAGGCCAGCACGTTGGGCAGCACATGGCGCAGGACCACGCGCACCGTGGAGCCGCCGAGGGCGCGGATGGCCTCCACGAACTCTTTCCCGCGCAGCACCAGCACCTGGGCCCGCAGGATTCGCGCGTAGCTGACCCAGCCCGACAGCCCGATGACGACGACCAGCGTCGGAAAGCTCGGGCCCAGCACGGCGATGATGCCGATGGCGAGCAGGATGAACGGAAACGCCAGCTGAGCGTCTGCCACCGTCATGATCACGGCATCCACGCGGCCGCCGCGGTAGCCCGCCGCGAGGCCCAGCACCGAGCCGATGATGCCGCCGACCAGGACGGCGGAGAGACCCACCACGAGGGAGACACGCGATCCATAGATCACGCGCGCCAGGACGTCGCGGCCGAGAGCATCGGTCCCGAGGAGATGGGGGCGGCCGTCGGCGCCCTCGAGCGTGGCCGGCTTGAGCCGCGTGCGCAGCGACTGGCGCTCGGGGTCCTGGACGATCCACGGCGCGATGACTGCGAGCACCGCCATCAGCGCCACGAAGCCGAGTCCCAGCCGCATGACCCACGGCATGCGCCTGCCGCGGGGACGCGCTTCCTGCAGTGCCGCCACTGCGAGCTCAGCCGGCGCGGGCGCGAGGATCGAGGAACCCATAGAGGAGGTCGACCGCGAAGTTGATGGCGATGAACATCACCGCCGCGATGAACACCGTGCACTGGACGACCGGGTAATCGCGGTTGTTGATCGACTGCACGGCCAGCCTGCCGATGCCGGGCCAGGCGAACACCGTCTCGGTCACCACCGCGCCGCCCAGGAGCGTGCCGAACTGGAGAGCCGTGATCGTCAGGATCGGGATCGAGGCGTTCTTCAGCGTGTGCTTGGCGACGACGATCGCCTCGCCGAGTCCCTTGGCGCGGGCCGTGCGGATGTAGTCGGCACGCAGCACCTCGAGCACTGCCGAGCGCGTCAGGCGCGCGATCGAGGCCATCGTGAACGCCCCCAGCGTGAGCGCCGGCAGCACAAGATTGTGCCAGCCCCCGCGGCCGGAGGTCGGAAAGAGGTCGGCCTTGAGCGCCAACAGCAGGATGAAGAGAATGCCGAGAAAGAAAGTGGGCGCCGACTGCCCGATGAGGGCCAGCCCCATGGCGACGTGGTCCACGACGGAGTTGCGCTTCATGGCCGAGAGGAGCCCGATCGGCACCGCGAAAACCGCCGCCAGCACGAAAGCCGTCAGCCCGAGCTCGAGCGTGGCCCCGATGTAGCCGCGCACCACCGTGAAAGCCGGCTCGCGGAAGTGTAGCGACCGGCCGAAGTCGAGCATGGCGGTGTTCCGGAGGAACACCGCGTACTGGACGGGCAGCGGCCGGTCGAGGCCCAGGTCACGCCGCACCCGCTCCATCTCGCTCCTCGGAGCGTCGGGTGGGAGGAGCAGCGGCACGGGGTCGCCCGAGAGACGCATCACGACGAACACGACCGTCGAGACGAGCCACAGTGCGATGAGCGCGCGGAAGAGCCGCTGGGCGAGGAACGGAAAGAGTCCGCGCATGATCGCGGCGCCCCCTCACCCTGCCCTCTCCCCCGAGGGGGAGAGGGGGAAGGGTAAGAGGTCCACCAAGCTCTACGCGCGGCGGAGCTTGAGGTTGAAGCGGCGAATCTCGAACTGCTGGTTCGGGTTCGGGGTGAACTCGACGTACTTCTGCAGGCCGTAGTCCTCGTACGGCTGGATGACCGGCAGCCACGGGAAGTGCTCCAAGAAGATCTTGGTCATCTCACGGTAGGCGTCGGCGCGGAACTTTTCGTCCACCGTGAAGCGCGCGGCGTTGCCGAGCTCGTCGAACTTCGCATCCCGCCAGTAGTCGTATGGTCCTCCGGGACCGAGCAGGCGCCACATCATGCCGTCGGGGTCGCCGAGCGTGGACGTCGGGTCGCCCCACCACAGGCCCTTGAAGCCCTTCTCCCGCATCTTCTGCGCCCGCACCGAGTACTCGATCACCTCGACCTTGACGTTGACGCCCACGTCCTTCCACATGGCCGCGATGGCCTCGGACATGGGTTTGTCCTGGGCGACGTAGGCGACCGTGGTCTCGATGAAAATCTCCTCGCCCTTGTACCCGGCCTTCTTGAGCCGCTCCCTCGCCTCCTTGGGGTTGTAGGCGAGCGGGGGCAGCTTGGGGTCGAAGTGGTTGTCGCCCTTCGCGATCGGCTGGCTGGGGACGATCCCCCGCCCTTTCCACAGCTCCTTGACGATGAGGTCGCGGTCGATGGCGAGCGACAGCGCCTGCTTCACCAGCGGGTTGTCGAGCGGCGGCCGCTTGGCGTTCACGCCCAAACAGTACAACCCCGCGTACAGCGCCCCCTCCACCTTCGTTGTGGAGTTGGCCTTGATGCGGTCCTCCTGGTCGGGAGGCACCTGGACGATGATGTCCACCTCGCCCTTGAGGAGGGCCGCGATGCGCGGCGACGTCTCCGGGATAGAGCGCATGGTCCAACGGTCCACGTCGATCTTGCCGCCCCAGTAGCCGGGGTTGGCGTCGAAGACGGCCTTGTCGTCCTTGACCCAGGACACGAAGCTGACGGGTCCGGTGCCGACAGGCTTGGCGTTGAAGGTCTCACCACCGACCGACTCCAGGTACTTCTTCGGCACGATCTGCCCGGCGTAGAAGCCCAGCCGCGCGGGCAGGAGCGGATCGGGCTTCTTCGTGTGGATGACGAGCGTGTAGGGATCCGGCGCCTCGATGCGGTCGATCGTCGTGAGGACCGTCTTGACCATCGTATTGGCGGCGGGATCGTAGGTGCGCTCGATGCTGAACTTCGCGTCGGCCGAGGTGAAGGGATCGCCGTTGTGGAACTTGACGCCCTGGCGGAGTTTGAATCTCCAGGTGGTCTGCCCCTCGAGCTTCCATTCCGTCGCCAGCCCCGGGTAGAGCTTCCCGTCCGCGTGGCGGCTCGTCAGGTTGTCGAAGAGGTTGAACGAGATCCGGATGTCGTTGGACGAGGTGCTGAAGTGAGGGTCGAACTTGGAGATGTCGCCGCCCTGGGCGGTGACGAGCTCCTTTTTCTGGGTGGTCTGGGCTTGCGCCGAGCCTGGCCGCGCCTGGGGCACTGCTCCGGCGACTCCGAGGGCGGCCGCGCCCTTGAGCAATTCGCGTCGAGTGACCTGCATGGGTTGCACCTCCGTCAGGTTTGGTTCGGGTACGGGCTGATCCTGCCACAGCGGTGTGTGGCGTCGTTTATAGGGCCTTCCCGGGGGCCTGTCAAGCATGTCACAATCGCCACGAACCCATGACCAGCGCGGACGTGGTCGTCATCGGCGGAGGCGTCAACGGCGTGAGCACCGCCTTCAACCTGGCGCGCCTCGGCGTTCGGCGCGTCACGGTCGTGGAGCGCCGGTATCTGGCCGCGGGCGCGACGGGGAAATCAGGGTCGTTGGTCCGCATGCACTATACCAACGAGGCCGAATCCCGCCTGGCCTGGGAGAGCCTCAAGGTCTTCCGCGACTTCGCCAATGTCGTGGGCGGCGACTGCGGCTTCGACGCCGCGGGCTTCGTCGAGGTGGTGGGCCCCGAGCACGCCCAAGCCATGGCGGCCAACGTCGCCATGCAGCAGCGCATCGGTATCGACACGCGCCTCGTCTCGAAGGACGACCTTCGCCGCATCTCGCCCGACATGAAGGTGGACGACATCGGCGCCGCGGCGTACGAGCCGGGCTCCGGCTTCGCCGATCCCAACGCCACCACGTTCGCCTTCGCCGAGGCCGCCCGCAGGCAGGGCGTCACGATCGAGACGGGCTGCGAGGCGCAGCGCATCGTCATCGAGGGCGGCCGCGTCGCGGGCGTGGAGACGAGCGGCGGCCGGATCGCCGCCCCGGTGGTCGTGGCGGTGCCCGGAGCCTGGGCGGGACGGCTCCTGGAACCGCTCGGGCTCGATTTCGGCCTCACGCCCTATCGCATCCAGGTTTCGATCTTCCGCTGGCCGGAGCGGCTCACGCGCCGCCACCCGGTGGTGATCGACGCGATGCACCGCGCCTGGATTCGCCCCGAGGGAGCCGCGTGCACGCTCATCGGCGTCGAGCTGGG
>JBKPBU010000237.1:0-5053 GCA_046727015.1 Candidatus Methylomirabilota bacterium
CCGTGCTTCATCTCGCCCGCCGGGTAGCCCTCGGCGTGCCGGTACGAGAGCTCCTTGAGCTTGAGCGCACCCTCGAGGGCGATCGGGTAGTGGATGCCGCGCCCGAGGAAGAGGAAGTTCTTGTACGAGGCCAGATCCTTCGCGAGCGCGGCGATCTCGGGCTCCTTCTCGAGGGCCAGCTCCATCAGTCGGGGCAGCTCGAGCAGTCCCTGGATGTGCTTGCGGCAGTCCTCGGCGAGGAGCGTTCCCCGCCGGCGGCCGAGCCAGAGCGCGAGGAGATGGCAGGCGGCGAGCGTCGCGGTGAAGGTTTTCGAGGAAGCGACACCGATCTCGGGCCCCGCGTGCGTGTAGAGCACGCCGGTGGCTTCCCGGGCGAGCGCGGAGCCGATCACGTTGGTGATGCCGACGATGGGCGCCCCGCGGTCACGCGCGGCCTTGACGGCGCCGAGCGTGTCGGCGGTCTCGCCCGACTGGGACAGCGCCACCACGAGCGTCTCGGGCCCGAGCACGGCGTCCCGGTAGCGGAACTCCGAGCCCAGGTCGACCTCGGATGACAGCCCGGCCAGACGCTCGACCATGAAGCGGCCGACGATGGCGGCGTGGTAGGACGTCCCGCAGGCGATGAACACGACGCGCTGGAGACCCGCCACCACGTCGGGGTCGAGGCCGATGTCGGGCAGCACCACCGTGCCGCCCTCGGGCGCCACGCGGCCGCGCAAGGTGTCCGCCACCGCGCGCGGCTGCTCGTAGATCTCCTTGAGCATGAAGTGGCGGTAGCCTCCCTTCTCCGCGAGGATCGGGTCCCACATGATGCGCGTCGGCGTGCGCGAGACGGGCGCGCCGGCCAGGTCGGAGATCTCCACCCCGTGGCGCGTCACCACCGCCACGTCCTCGTCCTCGAGGATGATGACATCGCGGGTATGCGCCAACAGGGCCGGAATGTCGGAGGCGAGATAGGTCTCTCCCTCTCCCAGCCCCACCACCACGCTGCCCGCCCCGTGCTTGGCCGCGACCAGCCGGTCGGGCATCCGCTTCGACAAGACGACGATCGCGTACGAGCCTTTGAGCTCGCCGAGCGCCCGCCGCACCGCTTCCTCCAGTCGCGAGACGTCCTGGAGGTGCCGCTCGATCAGATGGGCGATGACCTCCGTATCCGTCTCCGACGTGAAGACGTGCCCCTCGGCGCCCAGCCGCTCCTTGATCGGCAGATAGTTCTCGATGATGCCGTTGTGGACCACGACGAGGGTGCCCGAGCCGTCCGTGTGGGGATGGGCATTGTCGTCGGTGGGCCGCCCGTGCGTCGCCCAGCGCGTGTGCCCGATGCCGATGCGCCCGCTCACCGGGCGCTCGCGCAGCAGCCCTTCCAGCACCTTGATGCGGCCGGCGGCGCGCCGGACTTCGAGCCCCCCGGGCCCCAGCACGGCCACCCCGGCCGAGTCGTAGCCGCGATACTCGAGGCGCTTGAGCCCGTCCACGATGACGCCCACCGCGTCCTTGTCCCCGATGTAGCCGACGATGCCACACATGGCTCAGTCCCCCACTTCCCGGATCTTCTTCTTGCGCGCGACCCACCCGGCGCGGATCTCCTGCCGCCCGCGCGCGACCGCCAGCGCCCCCGGCGGGACGTCCTTGGTGATCACCGAGCCCGCGCCGACATAGGCCCCCTCTCCGATGGTGACGGGTGCCACGAGGCTCGAGTTCGTGCCGACGAACGCGCCGGCGCCGACCACGGTCTCGTGCTTGGCGACGCCGTCGTAGTTGCAGGTGATCGCGCCCGCGCCGATGTTCGCCCCCTCGCCCACGGAGGCGTCGCCGACGTAGGACAGGTGCGGCACCTTGGCGCCCCGGCCGATCCGCGCCTTCTTCAGCTCTACGAAGTTGCCGACCTTGGCATCGGCGCCCACGTGCGAGCGCGGCCGCAGGTGGCAGAACGGCCCGAGCTGAGCGCCGTGCTCCACGACGGAATCGGACAGCACGCAGTACGGCCTGAGGGTGACGTGGTCACCGACTCGGCTGCCGCTCACCTGGCAACCCGCGCCCACCACGCACGCCGCGCCGACGACGGTGGCGCCTTCGAGGACGGCCCCGGGGTAGATGATGGTGTCGGGTCCGACCTCCACGGTGTCGTCCACGTAGGTCGCCGCCGGGTCGAGAATGGTGACGCCCTCGGCCATGAGACGCTCGAGCGTCCGCCGCCGGAGCGTCGCCGCCATCTCCGCGAGCTGCTTCCGGTCGTTGATGCCCAGGCACTCCTCGGGATGCGGCGCGGCCAGCGCCTCGACGGGCGCGCCGTCCTTCGACAGGAGGGCGACCACGTCGGTCAGGTAGTATTCGCCCTGCTCGTTCTGCGGGGTCAGGCGGTCGAGCGCAGGCCAGAGCCGCTTCGCGTCGAAGCAGTACGTGCTCGTGGCAATTTCGCGGATCGCCCTTTGCGCGGCAGTCGCGTCGCGGTGCTCGACGATGGCCACCGGCCGCCCGCCCTCGCGGATCACGCGCCCGTAGCCCGTCGGATCCCCGACCTCGGCCGTCAGCAGGGTGGCGGCGGCCCCCGTCGCTCGGTGCTGCTCGACGAGCGCGCGAAGCGTCGCCTCGGACATGAACGGTTGATCGCCCGGCAGCACGAGGACGGCCCCCGCCCCGTCACCGCAGGTCCCGCGCGCCTGCAGGAGCGCGTGCCCGGTGCCGAGCCGCTCCTTCTGCTCGACGTAGGCGAGATCGGACGCCTCGCCGACGGCTGCGCGCACCTCGTCGGCGCCCCGGCCGACGACAAGCACCACCCGCGCGCCGAGCGCTCGGGCGACCCGCACGGGATAGTCGATGAGCCGCCGCCCGCCCAGCAAATGCAGCGCTTTGGGGCGACTCGAGCGCATTCGTTTGGACTCGCCTGCCGCCAGGATCACCGCGGTGAGCGTCTTCATGCTCGCCTCAAAGGTAGCACGTCCCATGCCACGGCATCGAGAGGCAGGCTCCTGGTCCGCAAGTGATGGATTGACGCGACCTTATCGCCCACGGTCAACGTGCCGAATGGTCGAGTGGCGATAAATGAGACAGGAGGCGGGTGATCCTGTTGGGCAATGGAGACGACAAATCGACACTCTCGCCTGTCGCCGGATGGAGGAAAGACAGCCCGGCGGCGTGCAAGGCCACGCCGCCCAGGTCCTCGACGAGATCGACAGGCAGGGTGTCGGGCGGCCGCGAGCGCCTGGCGCCGTAGGTCGCATCACCCACCAGCGGGTGGCCCAGCGATGCCAGGTGCACGCGGATCTGGTGGGTGCGGCCAGTCTCGAGGCGGCACTCGAGATAGGTGTAGCCGGCAAAGCGCTCGAGCACCCGGAAGCGCGTCACGGCCCGCCGACCCGTGCCGGCGCGCGCGACGGCCATGCGCACGCGCGAGCGCGGGTCGCGCGCGAGCGGCGCGTCGATCATCCCATCCTGCTGCGCAATGGCGCCATGGGCCAGACACAGGTAGCGGCGGGACATGGTGCGCCGTTGGAGCTGGGCCGTGAGCGAATCGTACGCGTGACGGCTCTTGGCGAGCACGATGAGCCCGGACGTGCCCTTGTCGAGGCGGTGGACAATGCCCGGCCGGCGCGGACCACCGACCCCTGCGATCTCCGGCGCGTGCGCGAGCGCCGCCGCGGCCAGGGTGCCCGTGGACCGCCCCGCCCCCGGATGGGTCACCATCCCCGCGGGTTTGTCCACGACGAGGACGTGCGCATCCTCGAACACGATGGTGAGAGGTATGGCCTCGGCGGCCATCTCCTCCGGGGTGGGCGGTGGAACCACGACTTCGACTCTCTCGCCGTTCTTGAGCCGGTGCGCGGCCTTGCACGAGGCGCCGTCCACGCTGACGCGGCCGCCTTCCACCAGCGCCTTGATGCGGGTGCGGGACAGCTCCGGCAGCCGCTCGGCCAGCCACAGATCGAGACGGCGCCCCGCCTCGGCCGCGCCCACGGTGGCCGTCACGTGACGGGTATCCCCTGCCGTCATGCCTGCGGGGGCGGGGCCGTCAGCATGCGCAGGGCGAGGAGCGCCACGCCCACGCTGATGGCCGAGTCGGCGACGTTGAAGGCGGGCCAGTGCCAGCCGCGCCAGTAGAAGTCGAGAAAGTCCACGACGGCCCCGAAGCGCGCGCGGTCGATCAGGTTACCCGCCGCGCCGCCGAAGATCATGCCGACGGCGACGGCCGCCGCGCGGCCGCCCTCGGGCAGGAGGCGCGTGGCCACCGCGGCGAGCACGCCGAGAGCCGCGATGGAGAGCAGCGCCACGACCCAGCGCCAGCCGCGCGGCACGGTGCCGAGCATGCCGAACGCCAAGCCGGGGTTCATCACGAGGGTCAGCGAGAAGAAGCCGTCGATGACGCTCGTGGGGACGCCGGGAGGCAGGCGGCGCAGGGCGAGCCACTTCACGGCCTGGTCGAGGATCAGGACGATCCCGCCCACGGCCACCACCAGCCTCATCGGTGGGCGAGGACCACCGGCAGGCAGCGCTCGCAGAGGGTGGGATGCCTCGGGTCCGCCCCCACGTTCGCGCTCCAGGTCCAGCACCGCTCGCACTTCTTCCAGCCCAGCGCCTGGGCGGGGACGACGACGAGCCCGAGGCCGGGGATGTCCTGGCTGTCGTAGGTGGTGCCCGCGCCCTGCGGCGGCCGCTCGGTCAGGCGCACGGCCGAGACGTTGAAGAGCGTCGCGAGCAGGCTCTCGCCCTTGCCGGCGAGGAGCGGCCGCCACTGCTCCTCGGGCGCGCTCGTGACGTACACGACCGCGTCCACACCCTTGCCGATCGACCCCTGCTTGCGCGCGGCCTCGAGCGCGCGCGAGACCTCGCCGCGCACCTCGAGCAGGCGCTCCCACTCGACGCCAAGCCGGTCGTCGATCCATTCGCCGCGCTCCTCGGGGAAGGTGACGAGGTGCACGCTCTCGGGCTTGCCGCGGCCGGGGATGTAGCTCCACACCTCGTCGGCGGTGAAGACGAGAATGGGCGCGAGCAGCCGCGCCAGCGCCGTCAGGACCTCGAAGCACACCGTCTGGGCCGCGCGGCGCTTGGGATCGCC
>JBKPBU010000238.1:0-3798 GCA_046727015.1 Candidatus Methylomirabilota bacterium
TACTCGGACGTGCGGGCGCGCGAGTACGCCGTCAATCTCGGGGTGGCGCTCCAGCTGACCAACATCATGCGCGACGTTCAGCCCGACGCCCGGGCCGGGCGCGTCTATCTGCCCCAGGAGGATCTCGAGCGCTTCGGCGTCACGGCCGCCGACCTGGCCGCGGGACGCTACACGCCCGAGTTCCTCAAGCTGATGGAGTACGAGGCGACCCGCGCCCACGCCTACTACGAGCGTGCCTGGGCCACGCTGCCGCGCTCGGACGAGCACCGGCTCTTTGCCGCCGAGATCATGGGGCGGACGTATTTCGCGTTGCTCGAGACCATCGAGCGCCGCCGGTTCCAGGTTTTCGGCGCACGCGTGAGCGTGCCGACGCCCCGGAAGCTCGGCATCGCGCTCCGTTGCTGGGTCCAGTCGCGATGGGGGGAGAAGCGGGCATGAAGGCCGCGGTCTATGCGGGGCCCGGAAGACTCCAGCTCGGCGACTGGCCGGAGCCCCGGATCGGGCCCGGCGAGCTGCTCGTGCGCGTGAACGGCTGCGGCCTCTGCGGCTCCGACATCCTGAAGGTCACGAGCCCGGCGACGAAGGCGCCGGCGGTCTTCGGCCACGAGGTGGTCGGCGAGGTAATTGAGGTCGGCGCGGACGTCACCGGTTTCGACAGGGGCCGCCGTGTCGTCGTCGCCCACCACGTACCCTGCTTCGCCTGCCACTACTGCCGGCGCGGCAGCCCGTCCATGTGCAGGGAGTTCAAGCAGAGCAACCTGGACCCGGGCGGCTTCGCCGAGCTGTGTCGCGTGCCCGCGGCCAACGTCGAGCACGCGACCTTCGCCCTGCCGGACACGATGAGCGACGAGACCGCGTCCTTCACCGAGCCCCTGGCCTGCTGTCTGCGCGCGGTAAAGCGCACCGGGGCGGCCGCTGGCGATACCGCCCTCGTCGTGGGTCTGGGCTCGATCGGCTGGCTGCTGGCCAGGGCCTTCGTGTTGACCGGGACGCGCGTATTCGGTGCCGATCTCATGCCCGCGAGGCGGGCGCTCGGCCGCACGGCGGGCGCACAGGTCCTCGATGCCGATGCCGAGCTCGACGCGGCGGTTCGCGAGGCCACGGACGGGCGCGGCGCCGACGTCGTGATGCTGACGGCAGGCGGCGCGGCGCTCCTGCCGTGGGCGGCGGCCCGAGTCCGCGATGGCGGCCAGCTTCACTACTTCGCCGGCGGGCCGGGCGAGAGCCTACCGCTGTCCCTGCCCGAGCTCTACCACCGCGAGCTGACCCTCACGGCGACCTACTCGTCCTCGCCCGCCGAGCTGCGAGAGGCCTTCGGGCTTCTCGCCGACGGCGCGGTCCATGTCGACGGGCTCATCACGCACCGCCTGCCGCTCGCGGAGCTGGCCAAGGGCGTCGAGCTCATGCAGCGCCAGGAAGCCGTAAAGGTCTACATCACGCCATGAAAGCTCAGGTCTTCTATGGGCCGGGGGATCTCCGCTTCGAGGAGATGCCGGTGCCCGAGCCGGCGCTGGGCGAGATCGTCATCAGGGTCGAGGCCGCGCTGACCTGCGGCACCGACGTCAAGGTGCTGCGCCGCGGACACCCCGTGATGATCCCACACGTGCCGACCGTGTTCGGCCATGAGTTCGCCGGCACCGTCGCGCGCCTGGGCCGCGGCGTGACGACCCTCCGGGAAGGGGACCGCGTGGTCGCCGCCAACTCCGCGCCCTGCGGCGCCTGTCGCTGCTGCCGGTCGGGGCGCCAAAACCTGTGCGAGGACCTCCTCTTCGTCAACGGCGGCTACGGAGAATACCTCGCGCTCCCGCCGCGGCTGGTTGCCACCAACGTCGTGCGCCTGGGCCCATCGCTGCCGGCGCGCCGCGCGGCCTTTGCCGAGCCCCTGGCCTGTGCGCTCCTCGGTATCGAGCGCGGCCGCGTCGAGAAGGGCATGACGGTGGCCGTGATCGGCCACGGACCGCTGGGCTGCCTCCTTGCCCTGGTGGTGGCGCAGCGGGGCGCGCGGCCGCTCCTCGTCGGCAAGCCGGGCTGGCGCCTCGACCGAGTGAGGAGTCTCGGCATCGCCGAGTGCCTGGACGCCGGCCAGGCCGGTGATCTTGCCACTCTCCTGCGAGACGTCACGGGCGGAAGCGGCGTGGACGTGGCCGTGGACGCGACGGGCCGGCCGGAGGTCTGGGAGCAGGCCGTGGCCGCTGTCGGGCGGGGAGGGACCGTGGTATTCTTTGGCGGCTGCGCTCCGGGTACGACGGTGACCCTCGACACCCGGCGCGTCCACTACGAAGAGCTGGCGCTGGTCGGGGCCTTCCACCACACGCCGGTCTTGATCAGGCAGGCGGTGGCGCTGCTGGAGTCGGAGGCGCTGGTGCCCGACGGGCTCCTGACTCACACGATGGGGCTGACGGACGTTCCGGAAGCCCTCGGGCTCATGGAACGGGGCCAGGCGCTCAAGGTGCTGATCGAGCCGTACACAGCCTGAGGAGACTATGGCGACCATCCCGCTTCAAGAAATCGTGCTGGCCGGTCCCCGGGGTTTCTGCGCCGGCGTGGACCGCGCCATCGACATCGTCGAGCTGGCGCTGCAGGTCTGCCCGCCGCCGGTCTACGTGCGCCGGGAGATCGTGCACAATCGCCACGTGGTCGAGGCGCTCCGCGCCAAGGGCGCGCACTTCGTCGACGAGCTCGACGAGGTGCCCGACGACGCGACGGTGATCTTCAGCGCCCACGGCATCTCGCCCGCCGTTCGCCAGGAGGCCCAGCGGCGCGGTCTGCGCGTGATCGACGCCACGTGCCCGCTGGTTACCAAGGTGCACCTCGAGGCCATCCGCTACGCGCGCGAGGGCTACAGCATCGTGCTGGTCGGGCATGCCGACCACGACGAGGTCGTGGGCACCATGGGCGAGGCGCCGGATCGCATGTTCCTGATCGCGCATCCCGAAGAAGTGGAGAAGCTCCAGATCCCCGACCCCGACAAGGTCGCCTACCTGACCCAGACGACGCTCTCCCTCGACGACACGCGCGCCTGCATCGAAGCCCTGCGGCGCCGCTTCCCGAAGATCGCGGGGCCCGCCAAGGACGACATCTGCTACGCGACCCAGAACCGCCAGGCCTCGGCCAAGACGGTGGCGGGCGAGGTGGACGTGCTGCTCGTCATCGGCGCCGCCAACAGCTCGAACGCCAACCGCCTCGTGGAGGTCTCCACGGTCATGGGCACGCCGTCCTACCTGATCAACGACAAGAACGACATCAGGCCGGAGTGGCTGGACGGCTCGAAGCGCGTCGGGGTGACGGCCGGCGCCTCGACGCCCGAGTTCCTCGTCACGGAGGTGGTCGAGGCGTTGCAGCACGCCGGCGGCGTCACGGTACGCGAGGTGCACGTGGTCGAAGAGGACGTGCGCTTCGGCCTCCCGCGCGAGCTCGAAGACATCGCCCGCCAGGGAGGCAAGACCTTGCCGCAGCGCAGTGGCGCCGCGGTCAGCGAGTAGCCGCCATGCACCTCGTCACCTTCCGTCGCGGACGCGGCGAGCCCAAGCCGGGAGCGGTGTGGCACGAGACGGTGCTCGACCTGGGCGGACTGGCGAAGGAGCTGGCCGCGCAGCGAGGGACGGTCAGGCGCGGGCGCGGCGGCTTCCCAAAGAGCCTGCTCGATCTGATCCAGGGCGGCGAGACCACGGTCGCCCTTGCGCGCGAAGCCTGGGAATACGGCAAGGGCCTGGTGGACCAGCAGGCCATCGAGGAGCTCGCGAAGCGCAAGCTGGCCTACCCGCTCAAGCGGGTGCGCCTGCTCGCGCCGATCCCGCA
>JBKPBU010000239.1:0-1436 GCA_046727015.1 Candidatus Methylomirabilota bacterium
CTCGCCTCGATCCGCAGCTCGCTCAAGCGCGGACAGCCCGTCACCCTCGTGGGATTCGGCACGTTTTCCGTCGGGCGGCGCAAGGCGCGCAAGGGCAAGAACCCGCGCACGGGCCAACCCATGAACATGGCGGGTGGGCGCACGCCCAGGTTCAAGCCTTCTCCCGAGCTCAAGCGAGCTTGCCGATAGCATTTTCGCTAGGCCGGGTCCTCCGGCTCCCTTACAATCGATTCTAGTGCGTCTCCTCGTCGTGATTTCCTCTGTGGCTCTCATCATGGCCGTCCCGGCTTGGGCTCCCGCTTCGGCCCAGGGTGACCGGACTTTGCACCTGAGCGCCGAATCCGCTCTCCTGCTCGCTCCCGACGGCACCGTGCTCTTCGCCAAGAACCCGTCCGAGGACCATGCGCCGGCGAGCCTGGTCAAGCTCATGACGCTCTACCTCGCCTGCGAGGCCCTGGAGGCGGGACGCGTGCAGTGGGACGAGCCGGTGACGATCAGCCGGCGCGCGGCGGAGACCCCGCGCTACCGCATGGGACTCCGCGCGGGCGAGGAGGTTCCCTTCCGCACGCTCCTCGAAGGCGTCGCCATCGCGTCGGCCAATGACGCGGCGACGGCGGTGGCCGAGCACCTCGGCGGCACCGAAGAGGCTTTTGTCGAAAGCATGAACGCCAAGGCCGCCCAGCTCGGCCTGCGCTCCACGCATTTCGCCAACCCCCACGGGCTACCCGATCCCGCCGGGCGCAGCACCGCACTCGACATGGCGCGGCTGATCGGCCACGTCGTCCAGGACTATCCCGCCTCGCGACCGCTCTTGGGCGGCGCGAGCTTCATCTACCGCGGCCGCGTGCACAGCCGGCGCATCCCGCTCTTCCAGGATCCGGGCGGCGTGCAGGCCCTCAAGACGGGCTTCACGCGCGCGGCGGGCTACAACCTCGCCATCGCGGCGTGGCGGGCGGGCCAGCGCTTTCTCCTGATCGTCATGGGGGCGCAGACGCGCAGCCTGTCCTTCCGCGACGCCCAGCAGCTCCTGCGCTACGGCTTCGTCGAGTCCGGCATCGAGCCGCCCGAGGTGCCGCGCCGCCCCGCGCTGCCGCCGCCCACGCGACGACCGCCGGACCGCCGCCGGCGCGCCGCCGTTGCTGTCGTCCATCCCGCTCCGTCGATAGACCACCAACCCGCCCGCTGAAGCAAGGAGGTCCCGTGGCCAGACCCAGGGCCTTCGTCTTCGACGCGTACGGCACGCTCTTCGACGTCCACTCCGTGATCGAGGCCGGGCGCGAAGTGACCGGCGATCCGCAGGCGCTCTCGACGCTCTGGCGCCAGAAACAGCTCGAGTACACGTGGCTGCGGTCGCTCATGGGGCGCTACGAGGACTTCTGGAGCGTGACCGAGGCCGCGCTCAGGTTCTCACTCGAGCGGCTGGGGATCAGGACCGG
>JBKPBU010000240.1:0-2676 GCA_046727015.1 Candidatus Methylomirabilota bacterium
GCGGTGGGGCGCACGCACGGCAGGCCCCGCGGCCCTCGGCGCGATCGAGCTGGGCGTCGGAGCGTTCGCGGCCCTCGCGCTCTTGGGCTTCGAGCGCTTGCCGGATCTTTTGCTCGCGGGCCTCGGATGGTCGGTGGCGCCCGGCTGGGTCGCGCTCCTCCAGCTCCTGTTGAGCGCGGCGGCGCTCCTGCCCGCCACGCTCTGCATCGGCGCGTCCTTTCCGTGCGCGCTCACGGCGGTGACGGCGGACGGCGGGGGAATCGGGCGGCAGGTCGGACGGCTCTACGCCGCGAACACCGTCGGGGCCGTCGTGGGCGTCGTCCTGGGCGGTCTCGTGCTGATTCCCAGCTGGGGTGTGCATGCCGCGCTCAAGTCCGCCATCGTCGCGAGCCTCCTCGTTGCCGCCGCGCTCCTCGCGTGGTCGGGGCGGGGCGCGGGCCGCCTCGTGCCGGCCGCCGTCTCGCTCGCGGCCGCGGCTGGCGTCGCCTTCGCCCCGGCCTGGGACGCGCGCGTGATGTCGAGCGGCCCCGCGATCTACGCCAAGAACTATCTCGCGTCGGGGCAGGGACGCAACCTCCGGCAGATCGTGGCCGAGGAAGCCGTCCTCTTCTATCGTGACGGCCGGAGCGGCACGGTCGCCGTCACCCGCCAGGGGCCGCACACGCTTCTCCGCATCAACGGCAAGATCGACGCGGGGACGGTGGTGGACATGCCGACGCAGATTCTGTCGGGACACCTGCCGCTGCTCGCGCACCCGGCGCCCCGCACGGTCTTCGTGCTGGGCCTGGGCAGCGGGGTGACGGCGGCCGCCGTCGCGCGCCATCCCGTCGAGCGCGTGGACGTGCTCGAGATCGAGCCGGCGGTGGTCGAGGCGTCGCGCTTCTTCGCCGGCGAGCAGGGCGGCTTGCTCGGGGATCCTCGCGTCCGGATCGCGATCGGTGATGGGCGGAGCTTTCTCCTGTCGGCGGGCCCGCGCTACGACGTCATCATCTCCGAGCCCTCCAACCCGTGGATCCAGGGCATGGCCGGGCTGTTCTCCGCCGAGTTCTTCGCGCTGGCGAAACAACGCCTGCATCCAGGTGGAGTGATGCTGCAATGGATACAGAGCTACAACCTCGCGCCCGACGACCTCAAGATGGTGGTCGCCACGTTCCGCTCGGCCTTCCCCGCCACGAGCATCTGGGAGCCCACGGCGGGCGACTTCCTCCTGCTCGGCCGCGCCGGACCCGCGCCGCTCGACCTGGAAAATCTCCGCGCGCGATGGGAGGCCGAGCCCCGCGTTCGGGCGGATTTCGAGAGGCTGGGGCTGGGCGGCTGGGCGGGACTGCTGGGGTACTTTGCCCTTCGAGAGGACGACGCGGCCCGTCTCGGCATGGGCAGCGCGCTCAACCGCGATGATCGGCTGCCGCTCGAGTTCAGCGCGCCGCGCTCCCTCTACACGAACACGTCGATGCAGAACCGCGTCCTCGTCGGCTGGTTCCGCCGGGCGCCGCTCCCGGACGTCACGCCCGAGAGCGCGCGGGAGCTCGAGCGCGCGGACAACCGTTACTGGATCGGAGTCGGCTGCCTTCGGCGCGGCGCCCCCGCCGATGCCCTCGTCCAATTCGAGCGGGCGCTGGCACTCGATCCCGCCCACGCCGTGTCGGCGCTGGGCGCCAGCACCGCGGCCCTGCAGCTCGATCGACCCACCGATGCGCTGGCGTTCGCGCGGCGAGCGCTTGCCCGTGAGCCCGCGCAGCCGACGGCGCTCTTCCTGGCGGGAGCGGCGTCGTGGTGGCTCGGCCAGACGGACGAGGCCGGGCGTTACTTCGAGCGGGCGGTCGCCCTCGAGCCGCAGAACGCCGAGTTCCGGGGCGCGCTCGAGCGTCTGAGGAGGGGTACACTGTCCCGGTAAGCGGTCAATCCGCGTCAGGAGGACGCCGTGTCCGACCCCGTTTCCGCCGTTCGTGAGCTCCAGTTGCCCGAGGAAGATGTCTTCGCGGAGTTCGTCAAGCGCGACTGGTGCGACGGACTCCCCATCGTGCCGCCCACGCCGGACCGGGTACGGGCGATGGTCGCCGCCGGTGGCGAGGACCCTGCCCGCGTGCTCGGCCTCATGCCGCCGCTGTGGCGTGAGGCGAGCGTCGAGAAGCTCGCCGTGAACGCCGTCATGGCCGGCTGCGAGCCCGCCTGCTTCCCGGTCATTCTCGCCGCGGTCACCGCCGTCCTCGAGCCCGCCTTCAACCTCTACGGCGTCCAGGCGACCACGCATCCCGTCGCGCCGCTCGTCATCGTCAGCGGCCCCGCTGCGCGCGCGGTCGGCATGCACGCGGGCGCCGGGCTCTTCGGCCCCGGCTTCCGTGCCAACGCGACCATCGGCCGTGCCGTCCGGCTCATTCTCATGAACGTGGGCGGAGGCTGGCCCGGCCGCCACGACATGGCCACGCAGGGCAGTCCAGCGAAGTTCTCGTATGCCATTGCCGAGCGGGAAGACATCACGCCGTGGCCGCCGCTGTCCGTCCGGCTGGGCTTCGCGGCCGGGCAGAGCGTGGTGACCGTCTTCGGCGGCGAAGCCCCGCACAACGTCAACGACCACGTCTCGACCACCGCGGCCGGCATCCTCAACAACGTGTCGGACGTGGCCGCCACGCTCGGCTCCAATGTCGGCTGGTACATGGCCCAGAGTCAGCTCCTGGT
>JBKPBU010000241.1:0-11846 GCA_046727015.1 Candidatus Methylomirabilota bacterium
GCCCATCAATTTCCTCTACGGCATTCACGGCGTCGTGCTGGTCGAGACGCTCCATCTCTTCCCGATGATCACGCTCAACGTGGTGGACGCCCTCGGCAAGATCGATCCCGCGCTCGAGGAGGCGGCCGAGAGCGTGGGCGCCCGGGGCTGGAAGAAGTTCTGGACGATCACGCTGCCCCTGACCACGCCGGGCTACGTCGCGGGCGCGCTCCTCGTCTTCATCTGGACGTTTTCCGATTTCGCCACGCCGCTCATCCTGGGCGTCCAGGACCTGCTGGCGCCCCAGGCCTATCTCAACATCGTCCAGTTCGTGGACCGGCGCATCTTCCGGATGGGCATCGTGATCTCGGCGCTGATGGTGCTCCTGGCCGTCGTGTTCCTGCTCGTCGCCCGGCGCTGGGTCGGGCTCAAGGAATACTCGTCGCTGTCCTACTCGACCATCGCGCGCCGGCGCCTCAGCGCCCCGCGCGAGGCCGCGGCCGTCGGCTTCCTGTCGGTTTTGATGCTCCTGTCCTTCATCCCGTACATGGGCGTGGCGCTCGCGTCCTTCAGCAGGGGCTGGTCGCTGACGCCCCTGCCGCTGTCCTACACGCTCCAGCACTACGAGCGCGTCATCGTCGAGACCCCGAAGTACATCCTCAACACCTTCCTCTACTCCGGGCTCGCGGTTGCGCTCTGCATCGCCGTCGGGGTGCCGATCGCCTGGATCCTCGGCCGCTCGACGATGCCGGGGCGCGGCGCTCTCGACTCGCTCAACACCTTGATCCTGGCGGTGCCCGGCACGGCCATCGGCATCGCCTACATCCGCGCCTTCCACTTCGACCTGCCGGGCTTCGACCGGGGCCTGACCTCATTCTGGATCATCATGCCCCTCGTCCTGGCGGTGCGTCGGCTGCCTTACACGGTGCGCGGCGCCTACTCCTCGCTCCTGCTCGTCCACCGGTCGATGGAGGAGGCGGCCGCGAGCGTCGGAGCCTCGGGGCCGCGCACCTTCCGGGACGTGACGCTGCCGCTCATCTGGAAGGGCATCGTCGTGGGCGGCCTCTTCTCTTTCATGACTTCGCTCCAGGAAGCCTCCGCCGTGCTCTTTCTCGCGCTGGGCGGCTGGGAGATGATCACCAACGGCATTTTCGCCTTCTACATCGCGGGCTCCTCGAGCGAGGCGGCGGCGCTCGGCGCCATCCTGATCGCCGTCGCCGCCGTCAGTGTCATCGTCATCAATCGACTGGCGTCGGGCCGGATGGGCGGTATGTTCGGGTAGCGGTTGTGCCTGACCGACAGTTTCCCAGTCCATATTGGCTAGCAATTCAAGCACCTTAGCGCGCTTGTCTTCCCCAAATCGCTGTGATAGTGTTCCTATTCACATGAAGCGCTTGCGACCCTATTGAGCGGCAGCGAGATGGTCGACGAAGCCTCGCCGTGGCGGTCGCTCGTGATGCTCGCCTCGGTGGGCATCACTTTTGTGGTGGCCACCGCCGGAGCGACCATCGGCGGCTACTTTCTCGACCGCTGGCTCGGCACCACTCCCTGGTTCACGTTGATCGGGCTGGCCGTGGGCGTCGCCGCGGGATTTCGTGGATTCTTTCGTTCGGTCAAGAAGGCGGAGAGACAGGAGCGCGATGGGTCCTGAGCTGGTCGCACGCGTGAATTGGATAACCCTGATGCTGCTGGTGCCCGTGACGCTGGCCAGCGCGTGGATAGGCGGCACGTCGAGCGCGATCGGGACCGTGGCGGGCGGGCTGCTTTCGCTGGGCAGCCTGTACTGGGTCTCGCGCGGCGTGCGGAATGCCGGCGGGTTCCTCGCGGGCGGCCGGTCGCACAAGCTATGGGTCATCGCCCTCGGCCTGCGCTATGCGGTGCTCTTCGCGGTGGTCGCCTTGCTGCTCCGCACGGGCGCCGCACACCCGCTGGGACTCGTGGCCGGCCTCTCGGTCCTGCCCCCCGTGGTGATCATTCTCGGGCTGCGCGCCGCCCGGTCACTCGTGTAGGGGATCCAGAATGGGAGCCATCGAGCACCCGCCGATCTTCAGCCTGGCCCCGCTGGGCATCCCAGACCACGTCTTCTACGCCTGGGTGGTCATGGCCATTCTCATCGCGGTTTCCGTGGCCGCGACTCGAAATCTCCAGATGGCGCCGAGGGGCCTCCAGAACTTCATGGAAGTCGTCCTCGAGCAATTCCTGACCCTGCTCGACGAGGTGATAGGGCACGACGGGCGACGCTACCTGCCCCTGATCGCCACGTTGGGGCTGTTCATCCTCACTTCCAACCTGCTCGGTCTGGTCCCCGGCCTGGTCGCGCCCACGGCCAACATGTACACGACGATCGCCTGCGCGGTGATCGTGTTCGTCTACTACCACTACCTGGGCATCCGCAAGCAGGGACTGGTCGGCTACCTCAAGCACTTCGGCGGGCCCGTGCCGTGGCTGGCGCCCCTCATGTTTCCCATCGAGGTGGTGAGCCACCTGGCGCGGGTGCTTTCGCTCTCGTTGCGGCTCTTCGGCAACATGTTTGCCGGGCACATCCTGCTCGCCGTCATTTTCCTGCTCACGGGGCTGGGCGGGCTCTTCGGCTGGGCGCTGACGGGCAAGCTGGGCGGGCTCCTCCTCGGGCTGCCGGGCGGCGCGGTCCTGATCGCCTTCACCGTCGGCTTCCTGCTGCCGCTGAAGATCCTGGTGGCGTTTCTGCAGGCGTTCGTCTTCTGCCTTCTGTCCATGGTCTACATTTCGAGCGCCGTTGAAGATACCGAGCACCATTAGTCGTTCACCATTTATCCAAGGAGGGCGAGTCGTGCGACGTTCACTGAAGCTGACCCTGATGACGTGGTCGATTCTCTTGATCCCGAGCTTGGCCTTCGCAGCCGAGGGCGGCACCGGCAGCTGGGTGGGGCCCTTCGCGGTGCTGGCGGCCGGTCTGGGCATGGGCATCGCCTCGGGTCTCTGCGGCGTCGGTCAGGGATTGGCGGCGGCCTCCGCCGTGGAAGCCGTTGCCCGCCAGCCCGCCGCTGCCGCCCGGATCCAGACCGTCATGATCATCGGCCTGGCGCTCATCGAATCGCTGGCGCTGTACGTGTTCGTCATCGCCGCGATCCTGCTGTTCGTTCAGCCCGTAAAGTAGCGGAGCGCGGGCGTTCCGGATCCAGTCCGGAACGCCCGCGAACAGCATGACTCGACGCTCCCTCAAAATTCCCCGGATTCCGGAGATGACGGTTCGCCGCCTCTCCGTCTATACGCGCTGCCTCCAGCAGCTCGAAGAGGACGGCGTCAAGACGATCTCCTCGCAAGAGCTCGCCGACCGCTTCAGCCTGAACTCCGCGCAAGTGAGGAAGGACCTGGCCTACTTCGGCGAGTTCGGGGTGCGCGGGATCGGGTACTACGTGTCCGGCCTCAAGGCGGAGCTCCAGCGCATCCTCGGGCTCGACCGGGAGTGGCAGGTGGCCCTGGTCGGCTTCGGCAACCTCGGCTCCGCGCTCTTCCACTACAAAGGCTTCGCGCGTCAGGGCTTCCGGATCGCGGCCATCTTCGACGACGATCCGGCCAAGGTCGGCCGCTCGGCCGACGGCGTGCCTATCCTGGCCCTGCGCGACCTGCCGCGCGAGGCCAAGGCCCGCAACCTGCAGCTCGCCATCGTCGCCGTGCCCGCCGAGTCGGCGCAGCACGTGACGGACTCCCTCGTCGCTGCGGGCATCAAGGCCATCCTCAACTTCGCCCCCGGCCGGATTCACCCGCCCAAGGACGTCCGCCTCAAGGGCGTGGACCTCTCCATCGAGCTGGAGACGCTGAGCTTCTACCTGGCCCAGGGCGCGCGATAGCCGCGCCCGGTTTGACGTCGCGGGGCGGCAGTGGTTTCCTAGACACGAGCCACAGGCGCTCATGACCGTCGCCGCCTCCGATTCTCTCTTGTCCCGGTGGGCCGCGTTCGCAGAGCTCTCGGCGGCCCTCGCCCGGGGGGTACCTTGCCTGCAGGCCGACGGGCTCTGGGGCTCCGCGCGCGCCCTCGTGGCCGCCGCCCTCGTGAACGAGACGGGCCGGTCCTTGCTCATCCTGGCGCCGGGCACCGTGGAGCGCCACCGGATGGCCGAAGACGCGCGCTTCTTTTTCGGAACCCTGGAGCCCCTGGGCAGCGCGAGCGTGCTGGAGTTTCCGCCCGCCGAGCCCACCTCGTGGCGCGGCCGGCACCGGGATCACGCGGCCGAGCGCGCCCTGGCCTGCCATCATCTCGAAAGCGGGCGCCCGGTGGTCGTGGTCGCAACACCCTCCGCGCTCGCCGCCCCGCTCCTTGCGCCCGACGAGTTCCGCGCGCGCACCTTCTCTCTCACCGTCGGAAGCACGATCGAGCGCGAGGCGCTCCTCGGGCGGCTCGAGGCCGCGGGCTACGAGCGCGTGGACACCGTGGTGGAGGTCGGGCAGTGGAGCCTTCGCGGGGGCATCGTGGATGTCTTCTCGCCCACGCGCGGGCAACCGGTGCGCGCGGAATTCGTGGGCGACGAGGTGGAATCGCTGCGTCTCTTCGATCCGACCACCCAGCGCTCGATCGAGTCCGTCCGCGAGATCGCCGTCTTGCCGCTCGGGGCGGATCCGGGCCCGGCGGTGCTGCTGCCGGCCTGGTTGCCGCGCGAGACGCTGGTCGTCCTCGACGATCCGGCTCTCCTCGAGGCGCCGCCGGAGGACGCCCCCTCGGCCGTGCCGCTCGCGGAAGCGCTCGCCGGCTTCCAGCGGGTTGAGCTGCCGCTGCTCCAGCGCGGCGCCGGGTCCGCGCTGCGGGTGACCATGGGCACCCGCTCGGTGGGAGGCTTTCAGGGCCGCTTCAAGGAGCTGGCGGAGGCGATGCGGAGCTGGCGCGCCGAGGGCTTCGCCGTCCGTCTCGTCGTGGACGACGAGCAGCAGGCCGTCCGTCTCCGGGGCATCCTGGCCGAGCACGACCTCGAGCCCTGGCCCGGTGCGACGCTCTGGAGCGGTGAAGGGCTCGGCGTCATCACGGGCGATTGCGCCGCGGGCTTCCAGCTGCCGGCGCTCGGCCTCATTCTTCTCGCCGAGGCGGATATCTTCGGCGAGCGTCGTCGCCGACTTCGCCGGCCCGTCTTCCAGCGGGGCCAGGCCATCGCGGCATTCACCGATCTCAACCCCAACGACCTCGTGGTCCACGAGATGCACGGCGTCGGCCGCTATCACGGGCTCCAGACGATGCGGGTCGACGGTCGCGAAGCCGACTTCCTCCTCCTGGAATACGCCGAGGGCGGCCGGCTCTACCTGCCCGTCGAGCGGCTCGACCTCATCTCCAAGTACATGGGCGCGCCGTCGGGCGCGGCGCGGCTCGACCGGATGGGCGGCGGCGCCTGGCAGCGGATCAAGGAATCCGTCCGGGCGGCCGTTCGCCAGATGGCCGAGCAGCTCCTCCGGCTCTACGCGACGCGCTCGGTGGCCGAGCGGCCGCCGTTTTCCCCCGACACGCCCTGGCAGCGGGAATTCGAGGCCGCCTTCCGCTTCGAGGAGACGCCCGACCAGGAGCGCGCGATCGAGGACGTCAAGGCCGATCTCGAGCGCCCGCGCCCCATGGACCGGCTCGTGGCCGGGGACGTGGGCTACGGCAAGACGGAGGTCGCGCTGCGCGCGGCCTTCAAGGTCGTGGCCGACGGCCGCCAGGTGGCGGTCCTCGTGCCGACCACCGTGCTCGCCCAGCAGCACTTCCACACCTTCAGCGACCGGTTCGGCGCCTTCCCGGCCCGTGTCGAGCTTCTCTCGCGCTTCCGCAGCCCGAAGGAGCAGAAGGCGGTCGTCGAGGGCCTGCGCACCGGCGCGGTGGACGTCGTCATCGGCACGCACCGGCTGCTGTCCAAGGACGTCGTCTTCCGCAACCTGGGGCTGCTCGTGGTGGACGAGGAGCACCGCTTCGGCGTCGGCCACAAGGAGCGGGTCAAGGAGCTGCGCGCGTCGGTGGACGCGTTGACGCTCACCGCCACGCCGATCCCGCGCACGCTGTACATGTCGCTGTCGGGCGTGCGGGACCTCTCGCTCATCGAGACGGCGCCCCTCGACCGCCTGCCCGTGGAGACCGTGGTCACCGGCTTCAACCGGGCGGTGATCAAGGAGGCGATCGACCGGGAGCTCGGTCGGGGCGGCCAGGTCTTCTTCGTCCACAACCGCGTGCAGTCGCTGCCGTCGATGACCGCCTTCATCCAGGCACTCTGTCCCGAGGCGCGGGTGGTCATGGGGCACGGCCAGATGGGCGAGCGGGAGCTCGAGGCGGTGATGATCAAGTTCGTCGACGGGCAGGCCGACGTGCTGGTTTCGACGGCCATCATCGAGTCCGGCCTCGACATCCCCGCGTCGAATACCATCATCATCAACCGCGCCGACCGCTTCGGCCTGGCCCAGCTCTATCAGCTGCGCGGCCGGGTCGGGCGCGAGCGCCAGCAGGCCTACGCGTACCTCCTGGTGCCCGCCGACGGTCGCCTCGACGAGACGGCCCAGCGCCGCCTGCGCGTCATCGAGGACATGACGGAGCTCGGGGCGGGCTTTCGGCTCGCCATGCGGGACCTGGAGATCCGCGGCTCCGGCAATCTCCTGGGGGCGGAGCAACACGGCCACATCGCGGCCGTGGGGTTCGATCTTTACACCAAGCTTCTGGCCGAGGCCGTGAGAGAATTGAAGGGCGAGCCGGTCGGGACCACGGTGGATCCCGTCATCACGGTGGGTGTCGAGGCGCTCCTTCCGGACGCCTACATTCCAGAGGTGAATCAGCGGCTCGCGATCTACCAGCGCCTGACGGATCTGGACGGGGACGACGCGATCACGGAGATGCGGCGGGAGCTCGCGGATCGCTTCGGCCCGCCGCCGCCGCCGGTAGAGGCGCTGCTCGACGTGGTCGGGCTTCGAGCGCTGGCCCGGCGGCTCCACGCCGAGCGTGTCGAGACCGGCGGGGGCCGGGCGCTCGTGACGTTCGCCCCATCGACGCCGGTAACGCCCGAACGGATCCTGGCCGCCATCGGCCGGGCCGGAAGCGGAGTACGCATGCGGAAGGAATTCATGTTGGAGGCGCCTGTTCCCGCCGGCCCCTGGCCGGCGGTACGGGATGCGCTCCGGGCTCTCCTGGAATCTCTCGCGTGAGCGGCGCGCCGCGGCTCGTCCTGGCGATGGCGATCGCGCTCGCGCTGTCCGGCTGCGCAGCTCCCTCGTGGATGCCGATCGTGGGCAAGGCCAAGGCGCCCGAGGCTCCGCCGCCCGCGCCGCCTCCCAGCGAGTTCCGCGCTCCGATCCTGTCGCGGCCCGCGCCGCCCACGGACGGCGAGTCGGTGGTGGACCGCGTCATCTGCGTGGTCAACAGCGATGCCGTCACGCTGTACGAGCTGGATGAGGCGGAGGCCTACACCCTCTATGAGAACAAGCAGCAGCCCCTCGCCGGCGAGGAGCGCGTGGCCTTCCGCGAAAAGGTGCTGGCCGGCATCATCGAGAAGCGACTCCAGCTCCAGCAGGCCGAGCGCGAGAAGATCACGGTGGAAGACGCGGAGATGCAGGCGGAGATCGACGGAATTCAGAAGAAGCTGGGCGCCAAGACCGATGCCGAGTTCGAGTCGATGGTCAAGGCCCAGGGCCTGAGCGTGGAAGGCGTCAAGAAGCGGCTCCGCGAGCAGCTGCTGGTGGAGCGCATCAAGCGCCGCAAGGTCAACCTCCGCATCTCGGTGACCGAGGAGGACATCGACCAGTACCTCAACGCCAATCGCGAAAAGCTCGAAACGGGCCTGTCCTTCGAGGCCAGGCATATCCTCTTCCTGCCCACCGCCGGGGCGGGGGAGGACGGCTGGCAGGCGGCGAGGCGACGGGCGGAGGACGTGTACACTCGCGTCATGGGCGGGGAAGACTTCGGCGAGCTGGCGCGGGACTTCTCCGACGATTCGGCCACCGCCAAGAACGGCGGCCGCCTCGGGGTTCTCAAGCGGGGGGAGCTGGCGCCCGACATCGAGAAGGCCATCCTCCGGCTCTCGCCCGGTGAGCATTCGCCGCCGTTCCGCTCCGAGGTGGGGTACCACCTGTTCGAGCTCGAGTCCAAGGAAACGCTGGCGGGTGAACAGCTCGCCCAGGCCCGCAACCAGATACGGGACATCCTCTACAAGCAGAAGTACGACGTCCGGCTCAACGAGTGGCTGGTGGAGATCCGCGGCAAGGCCATCATCGAGATGCGCCTCTGATAGCGGCAAGCCCCGAAAATTCGTTTGACATCTCCCGAGGGGCTGTGGGAGATTGGCCGTAGCCGTCGAGTTCAGTACCCCGTACACATTCAGCCCCCCGGAGATCGCCATCTCGCAGCCTAGTCCGAAACGGCCCTCGCCGAAGTCGTCCGACGCCACCGATGACGCCTTGTCCGAGCCGCGTGGGGCAGGAGGCAACCGGATGAACCTGTCCGAGCTGAAGGATAAGACCATCACGGAGCTCAACAGCGTCGCCAAGGACCTCGGCGTCCAGGGATTCAGCGGGCTCAGGAAGCAGGAGCTGATCTTCAAGATCCTCCAGGGCCAGGCGGAGCGCGACGGGCTCATCTTCGCCGAGGGCGTTCTCGAGGTGCTCCCCGACGGCTTCGGCTTCCTCCGCGCGCCGGACTACAATTACCTGCCGGGTCCGGACGATATCTACGTCTCGCCGTCCCAGATCCGCCGCTTCGACCTGCGAACGGGCGACACGATCTCGGGCCAGGTGCGGCCGCCCAAGGACACCGAGCGGTACTTCGCGCTGCTGAAGGTCGAGGCGATCAACTTCGAGACGCCCGAGCAATCGCGCGACAAGACCATCTTCGACAACCTCACGCCGCTCTACCCGATGGAGCGGCTCAGGCTCGAGCACGAATCGGAGAACCTGACCACGCGGGTCATGGACCTGCTCTGCCCGATCGGCAAAGGGCAGCGCGGTCTCATCGTGGCGGCGCCGCGCACCGGCAAGACCATGTTGCTCCAGAATCTGGCCAACGCCATCGCCAAGAACCACCCCGAGGTGTACCTGATCGTGCTGCTGATCGACGAGCGGCCCGAAGAGGTCACCGACATGCAGCGCTCGGTCAAGGGCGAGGTCATCTCTTCCACCTTCGACGAGCCGCCCCAGCGGCACGTGCAGGTGGCCGACATGGTCATCGAGAAGGCCAAGCGCCTCGTCGAGCACAAGCGAGACGTCGTCATTCTCCTGGATTCGATCACCCGGTTCGCCCGGGCCCATAACGCCGTCATCCCGTCGTCGGGCAAGGTGCTTTCGGGCGGTCTCGACGCCAACGCGCTGCAGCGGCCGCGGCGCTTCTTCGCCGCCGCGCGGAACGTCGAGGAGGGCGGCTCGCTCACGATCATGGCCACGGCCCTCGTGGACACGGGCTCGCGGATGGACGACGTGATCTTCGAAGAGTTCAAGGGCACCGGCAACATGGAGGTGCATCTGGACCGGCGGCTCATGGACAAGCGGGTCTTTCCGACCATCAACATCGAGCAGACGGGCACCCGCAAGGAGGAGCTGCTCCTCGAGAAGGACGAGCTCCAGAAGGTGTGGCTGCTCCGTAAGGCGCTCACCCAGCTGAACCCGGTCGAGGCCATGGAGCTGCTGCTCGACAAGGTCAAGCTGACCAAGACCAACAAGGACTTCCTGAGCGCGATGAGTCAGATGGGGTAGGCGCCCGGAGCCGGGCCGCCCGCCGGAAGTGCCGGATTTCTTGCGTTTTGCCGCCTTCACTGGTATCCTCTGAGCTTCATTCGCCCTTATCCAGTCGCCCTTTATCCAGGAGGTGGGCCGTGAAGGCTGGTATTCATCCCGAATACGTCGACACCACGATTACGTGCAACTGTGGAGAGGTCATTCACACCCGGTCCACCCAGCCGCAGATCCGGGTCGAGGTGTGTTCCAAGTGCCACCCCTTCTTCACCGGGAAGCAGAAGTTCCTGGACACGGCCGGTCGCGTCGAGCGCTTCCAGCGGAAGTACAAGAGGAAGCCGATCGCGGAGGGCTAGGGCACAGGCCGGCCGCGCGCCGCGCCACGCAGTCAGCGTCCCGAAGCGTTTCCTGTTCCCGTCTCTGTGCGCGGCGGCGTCATTGTCTGCCCAGCCCCCCGTGAGGGCGCGCCATGTTTGACAAGCTCCGCCAGATCGAGGAGCGGTATCGCGAGCTGACCCGCGCGATGGCCGACCCCGCCGTTACCGGCCAGCCGGCCGTCTATGCCAAGACCGCCAAGGCCGCCTCGGAGCTGTCGGAAGTGGTCCATAAATTCGAGGAGTACAAGCATCTCCTGGGGCGCCTCGAAGAGGCCCGCCACATGGCCGCCGAGGACGCGGACCGCGAGATGCGCGAGATGGCCCAGGCCGAGGTGGACGAGCTCGCCGCCCGCCAAGTCAAGCTCGAAGACGAGCTGCGCGCCCTGATCCTTCCCAAGGATCCCAACGACGACAAGAACGTCTTCGTGGAGATCCGTGCCGGCGCCGGCGGGGACGAGGCAGGGCTCTTCGCCGCGGACCTCGCGCGGATGTACACGAAGTACTCGGAGCGCCAGAAATGGAAGGTCGAGGTGATGGACAGCCACCCGACCGGCGTGGGCGGCTTCAAGGAGATCGTGCTGTTCATCCAGGGCCGCGGCGCCTGGAGCCGGCTCAAGTTCGAGCGCGGCGTGCACCGCGTCCAGCGGGTGCCGCAGACCGAGTCGAGTGGCCGCATCCACACCTCCACCGTGACCGTCGCCGTGCTGCCCGAGGCCGAGGACGTGGACATCAAGGTCGAGGAGAAGGACATCCGGGTGGACGTGTACCGGTCGTCGGGGCCGGGCGGCCAGGGCGTCAACACGACGGACTCCGCCGTGCGGCTCACCCACGTTCCCACCGGGCTCGTCGTCACCTGCCAGGACGAGCGCTCCCAGATCAAGAACCGGGCGAAGGCGCTCCGGGTGCTCAAGGCGCGGCTGCTCGAGCGCGCGCAGGAGGAGCAGGCCGCCGCGATCGCCGCCGACCGGCGCAGCCAGGTCGGCACGGGCGAGCGCAGCGAGCGCATCCGCACCTACAACTTTCCCCAGGGCCGCATCTCGGACCACCGCATCAACCTCACGCTCCACCGCTTGCCCACCGTCCTCGAGGGCGATCTCGACGAGATCGTCGACGCGCTCAGCGCCGAGGATCAGCGGCAGAAGCTCGGGGCCGCCTCGTGACGATCACTGCGGCGTCGCTCCTCGCCGAGGGCATCCGGCGCCTGACCCTCGCCGGACTCGAGTGCGCCCGCCAGGACGCTCTGCACCTCATGGCGTCCGCGCTCGAGACCGACCGCCTCGCGGTCTACGTCGAGCCACGCCGCAGCGTGGACGAGCGCGCGGCCGCCCGCTTCATGGCCCTCGTGGATCGGCGCGCGGGCCACGAGCCCGTCCAGCACATCCTGGGTTTCGAAGAGTTCCGGGGTCTCAAAATCTCGGTGACGCCAGATGTGCTGATCCCGCGTCCCGAAACCGAAGGCCTGGTGGAGCGCGCGCTGGAACTTCTCGCCGAGTGCCCCCGGGCGCTCGTGGCCGACATCGGCACGGGCAGCGGCGCCATCGCCTGCGCTCTCGCCGCCTCCCGCCCGGATCTGGAAGTCCTCGCGGTGGATCAGTCCCTCGGCGCCCTGGCCGTGGCCTCCGAGAACGTGCGCGGGCTCGGCTTGGCCTCGCGCGTGAGACTGCTCGCCGGCGATCTCCTCGATCCCCTGGCTTCCCTCGATGGCAGCCTCGACATGGTCATCGCCAATCCGCCGTATTGCCCCAGCGGCGTCATTCCCACCCTGCCCGCCGAGGTCGAGCGCTTCGAGCCGCGCCTGGCGCTCGACGGCGGCCCCGATGGCATGCGCGTGCTGCGCCGGATCATCGCCGA
>JBKPBU010000242.1:0-3326 GCA_046727015.1 Candidatus Methylomirabilota bacterium
GGGGCGCCGCCCGGGTCGTCGTACCGCTCCTATCTGCTCGGCCTCTCCGACGGCGTGGTCAAGACGCCCGAGTGGGCGGAGCCGCTCACGGGCGTGCCGGCGGCGACGATCAGGCGGCTCGCGCGCGAGTTCGGCACGCTCAAGCCGGCGGCGCTGCACTGCGGCTACGCGCCGGGGCGCACGGCCTACGGCGAGCAGTTCCACCGCGCGGCCTACGCGCTCTGCGCCATCACCGGCAACATCGGCATCCCGGGCGGCAACTCCGGCTGCAGCGGGGGGGCGCACAACCACGGCATCAAGCGCCTGGGCGCCCCCCCGAATCCCGCCAACTCGCGGGTGGCCTCGACGCTCCTCGCGGACGTCCTCGAACGGGGAACCGCCGGCGGCTATCCCGCCGACATCAAGATGGTGTACTCGGCCTGCGGCGATCTCGCGAACCAGTGCCCCAACGTCAACAAGATCGCCGCCGGGCTCGAGCGCCTCGAGTTCATGGTGGTCCACGACCACTTCCTGACTCCGACCGCGCGCTGGGCCGACATCGTCCTGCCCGCGACCACCTTCTGGGAGCGGAGCGACATCCACACGCCCTGGAGCGGGGCCGGCCACTACGCCATCTTCATGCGCCAGGCGATCAAGCCGATGTACGAGTGCCGCAACGACGTGGACATCTGCGCCGACCTCGCCAGGCGGCTCGGGCTCGAGGGCTACAAGCGCGTGGACGACGTCGAGTGGCTGCGCGAGATCTGCGCCGGCACCGACGTGGATGACTTCGACGCCTTCCGCACGCAGGGCCTCGCGCGCCTGCCCGCGCCGGAGGAGCCGGTGGCCTTCGCCCTGGAAGTGCGCGACCCCGAGCGGCACCCTTTCTCGACGCCGTCAGGCAAGATCGAGATCTACTCGACCTCGATCGCGGCCAACCCCGACCCGCACGGGCTCGGCGCGATTCCCGCGATCCCGACGTGGATCCCGCCGCATCGAGGCGATCCGCGCCATCCCCTCGAGCTGATCTCGCCCAAGTCGCGGGCCCGGACGCACTCGATTCACGACAACCAGCCCTCCCTGGCCAGGGTGGACAAGCAGGACGTGTGGATCCACCCCGAGGACGCCGCGGCGCGCGGCATCGCCGACGGCCAGCCGGTCCGCGTGTTCAACGATCGCGGCGCCACCGTGGTACCGGCGCGCGTGACCGGCCGCATCGCCCGCGGGGTCGTCGCGATCAAGGAAGGCGCCTGGTTCACCCCCGGGCCATCGGGCACCGACACGCGGGGCTGCGCCAACGTGCTCACCAAGGACCTGGCGAGCCCCTGCGGCGCGCCGACGTACAACACGTGCCTCGTGGAGATCGCGGCCGCTCCCGCCACGGCCTGAGCGCGCCCGCCCCACGCATCTTCATGAGCGACGACGCCGACATCGAGGCGAAGGTCGCGGCCGCCCTCGAAGGCCTGGGAGCCACCTGCGAAGTCATCCGGATAGACCCCGACTTCGCCGACACGGCCGCCTTCTGCGAGAAGTACGGTGTGCCGCTCGACCATTCGGGCAACACCATCATCGTCGCCTCGAAGAAGGAGCCGAGGAAGTACTGCGCCTGCCTCGTGCTCGCGACGACGCGGCTCGACGTCAACCACACGGTGCGCCGCCTCATGGACGTGTCGCGCGTCTCGTTCGCCACGGCCGACGAGACGAAGGACCTCACGGGCATGATGATCGGCGGCGTGACCCTGCTCGCCCTGCCGCCCGCCGTGCCCATCTACGTCGACGAGCGCATCATGGCGCTCGACTACGTGATTCTCGGAGGGGGCAGCCGTGCCTCCAAGCTCAAGCTTCCCCCCGACCTCCTGCGCCGCCTGCCCAACCTCACGGTGGTTCCCGACCTCGCGTTGGCCGCGTCATGAAGATCGGCGTCAACCTGATCAACTTCGGCCCGGGCGCCAATCCCGAGGCGCTCTCGTCCTGGGCGCGCATCGTCGAAGAGCTGGGCTTTCACCTGCTGATGACCTCCGACCACGTGGCGATCACCCCCGATGTCGCCAGCCGCTACCCCGCGCCCTTCTACGAGCCCCTGACCATGCTGGGCTGGCTCGCGGGCGTCACGCGCAGGCTCGAGCTCGGCACCACGGTTATCATCGTCCCGTACCGCCACCCGCTCGAGACGGCGCGAGCGACGGCGGTGGTTGACCAGCTCTGCGGCGGGCGCTTCATCTTCGGCGTGGGCGTCGGCTGGGCCAAGCAGGAATTCGAGACGCTCGGCCTGCCCTTCGAGAAGCGCGGGGCCATGACCAACGATTATTTGCACGCGATCAAGGCCTGCTGGACGCAGGACGTCGCTTCCTATGAAGGCCGCTTCGTCCGCTTCGCCGGCGTGCACACGACACCCCGGCCGCTCCGCGCGCCTCATCCGCCGATCTGGGTCGGCGGCGCGAGCGATGCGGCGCTCCGCCGCGCGGTGCTCCATGGCGACGCCTGGCATCCGATCAGGATCCGCATTGACTGGCTGCGCGAGACGGGTCTGCCCAGGCTCAAGGAGATCGCCGCCAAGGAAGGCCGGCCGGTCCCGGCGCTCTGCCCGCGCATCAAGTTCCACCTCTCCGAGGGTCCCCTGCCCGAAGCGGAGCGTGCCGCCGGCCAGGGCAGTCTCGAGCAGGTACGCGCCGACCTGCGCGCGCTCGAAGCCATGGGCGCGCCCTATGTCCTGCTCGACACCTACAATGACGATCCTGAGACGACGCGGAGCCACGAGCCGGCCTGGCGGTTGCTGAAGACGGCGGCGGAGCGGCTGGTGGATCTCCCGCGGGAGACCATCCGCTCTTGAACTGGTCGCTCTTGCAATGGCTCGGCGCGGCCGCGACGTTCCTGCTCGCGGCCGGCTACGCGCGAGCCGAGGAGCCACGCACCATGGTCACACTCGGAACCGCGACGCCCGGCGGCGGCTTTCCCGTCTACGGCCAGGCCGTCGCCGAGGCCATCAACGGGGTCGACCCCTCGCTCGAGGTGAAGACGCGCAACACCAAGGGCTCGACGGAGAACGTGCCGCTGCTCGAGGCGGGACAGCTCGACCTGGCGCTGGTCCAGGGCGAAGTCGCCCACGAGGCACTGGCCGGCATCGGCCGCCCACCCGCCAGGCTCATGATCCTGGCCGCGATGTACACGACGCCCGGCATGTTCGTCGTGCGCGGCGATCAGCCGTACCGTGTCATCGGCGATCTCAAGGGCAAGGCCGTCGCCTGGGGCGCGCGCGGCTCGGGGCTCGTGGTCCTCGCGCGCTACGTCCTGGACGGGCTCGGCCTCGACATGGCGCGTGACTTCCAGTCGATCTACCTCGACCAGGC
>JBKPBU010000243.1:0-2040 GCA_046727015.1 Candidatus Methylomirabilota bacterium
GGCAGGGCAGCCGATACGGAGATCACGGGAAACTCCACCTGCGGCAGTGGCGCGACCGGCAGCTGGCGATAGGCCACGATTCCGGCCAGCAAGAGCCCGAGGGCCAGGAGCGAGGTGCCGACCGGCCGCCGGATGAAGGGCTCGGCGATGTTCACGGCGCGCGCTCCCGCCTAGTCCGCGGGGGCCTCGGCCGGGAGGGGCCCGGGCGCGGGGGCGCCGGCGAACCGCTTCGCCAGCCGGTCGAAGTACAGATAGACGACCGGAGTCGTATACAGCGTCAGCACCTGCGAGAGGAGCAGGCCGCCCACGATCGTGATGCCGAGGGGCCGGCGCAGCTCCGAGCCCGTGCCGGTGCCGAGGGCCAGCGGCAACCCGCCCAGGAGCGCGGCCATCGTCGTCATCATGATCGGGCGGAAGCGAAGGAGGCAGGCCTGGTAGATGGCCTCGTCGGCCGGCCGGCCTTCGTTGCGCTGGGCGTCGAGCGCGAAGTCGATCATCATGATCGCGTTCTTCTTCACGATGCCGATGAGCAGGATGATGCCGATCAGCGCGATGATGTCGAGGTGCACGCGGCAGAGCTGAAGGGCCAGGATGGCGCCGACGCCGGCCGACGGCAACGTCGAGAGAATCGTCACGGGGTGGATGTAGCTCTCGTACAGCACGCCGAGCACGATGTAGACCGTGATGAGCGCCGCCAGGATGAGCAGCGGCTCGTTGGCGAGCGAGGCCTGAAAGGCCTGCGCGGTCCCCTGGAAGCTGGCGCGGATGGAGGGGGGCAGGCCGATCTGCTGCTCCGCCCCCTTGATGGCGTTGACGGCGTGGCCGAGCGCGATGCCCGGCGCCAGGTTGAACGACAGCGTGACGGAGGCGAACTGGCCCTGGCGGTTCACGGCCAGCGGTGTCGTGCCCGGGATGAAGCGCGTGAAGCTCGACAGCGGCACCTGCGAGCCGGTGGCCGACTTGACGTAGATGGACTTGAGCGAGTCGGGATTGTCCTGGTAGGCGGGCGCCACCTCCAGGATGACGTGGTACTGGTTCAGCTGGGTGAAGATGGTGGAGACCTGGCGCTGGCCGAAGGCGTCGTAGAGCGTGTCGTCGATGAGCTGCGGCGCAATGCCGAGCCGCGAGGCCGTGTCGCGGTCGATGTCGAGCATCGCCTGGAGCCCCCCCACCTGCTGGTCGCTCGCGACGTCCTGGAGCTCGGGCAAGTCCCGGAGCCTGGCGACGAGCCGGGGAGCAAAGTCCGCCAGCTCGCGCGCGTCCGCGTCCTCGAGCGTGTACTGGTACTGCGTGCGGCTGACCCGGTTTTCGACCGTGAGGTCCTGGACGGGTTGCAGGTAGAGCGTGATGCCCTCGACGGAGCGAAGCGCCGGCTGGAGGCGCCGGATGATTTCGGTCGCGTCGGCGCGGCGCTGGTTCCGGGGCTTGAGGTTGATCTGGATGCGCCCGACATTCGGGGTCATGTTGGTGCCGTCCACGCCGATGAAGGACGACAGGCTCGCCACGTCCGGGTCCTTCAGGATGACGCGCCCGAGCGCCTGCTGCCGGTCGGCCATGGCGGCGAACGACACCGCTTCGGGCGCCTCCGAGACGCCCAGGATGACCCCGGTGTCCTGGACCGGGAAGAACCCCTTCGGCACGAACACGTAGAGGGCGATCGTCAGCACGAGCGTGGCGACGGTCACGATGAGGGTGGCCCGCTGGCGCCCCAGCACCCAGCGGAGCGTGCTCGCGTACCGCTCGATCACCCACTCGAAGCCGCGCTCGCTCAGCCGGTAGAGGCTGCCCCGCGACCCATGCCGCTCCGCGCGCAGGAGCTTGGCGCACATCATCGGCGTGAGCGTCAACGACACGACGGCCGAGACGAGGATGGTGACGCTCAACGTGATCGCGAACTCCCGGAAGAGCCGGCCCACGATGTCGCCCATGAAGAGCAGCGGGATCAGCACGGCGATGAGGGAGACCGTCAGGGAGACGATCGTGAACCCGATCTGCTCCGAGCCCTTCAGCGCGGCCTCGAGCGGCGGATCCCCCGCCTCG
>JBKPBU010000244.1:0-1024 GCA_046727015.1 Candidatus Methylomirabilota bacterium
GGGCGATGACGAGGGGCGGCGCGTGGCGGCCGGCTGGCGCGGCGACCGCTATCGTATCTGGGAGGACGACGGTGGGCGCTTCGTGATCGCCTACCGAGTGGTGGTGGCGGACGCCCAGGTGGCGGCGGCGCTGGCGAGCCACCTCCAGTCCTCGGTGGAGAAGCGCCATCCCGGGATTGCCGTCAAGGCGGCGGCTCGCGGTGGCGGGCTCGTCACCTGGCTCGACGGCGGGCGGAGCTTCGCGGTGGAACGCCGGGGAACGAGCGTCGTCCTCCTGGAGCAGGTGCCGGCGCCGGCTCTCGACCGCGTGCGGGACGCGATCTGGCGCGCGCGGCCCGCGGGTCCCTCGCGGTAGAATAGGCGCATGCCGAGCCGGCCGGGCAAGGAGCTCGAGGTCGTCGCGAACCCGCATCCCGACCGCGACTACGAGGTCGCGCTCGAGATCCCGGAGTTCACCTGCCTCTGCCCCAAGACAGGGCAGCCGGACTTCGCGACCATCAGGATCACGTACGTCCCCGACCGGCACCTGGTCGAGCTGAAAAGCATCAAGCTCTACATCTGGTCGTACCGGAACGAGGGCGCCTTCCACGAGGACGTCACCAACCGCATCCTCAACGACTTCGTGGCGGCGGCCGGGCCGCGCTGGATCGAAGTGGTGGGCGATTTCAGCGTGCGCGGCGGCATCAAGACCGTCGTGCGCGCCTCGCACGGCAAGCGCCCCGACCTCTGACAGTGAGTATTGTTCCCCAGTGAGTATTGTTCCAATGAAGACCATCCGCCGTCCCTTCCTGACGGCGCGCTGGTCGAACCTCGCGATTGTCACGTACGAAGTGCCGCCGGCTCTGCTCGAACCTCACCTGCCGGCCGGCCTCGAGCTCGATCGGCGCGGGGGCGCGGCGTTCGCGAGCATCGTCGCCTTCGACTTCCTCGACACGAGGGTGTGGGGCGTGCCCTGGCCGGGCTTCCGCACGTTCCCGGAGATCAACCTGCGCTTCTACGTCAGGCGGGGAGAGCGGCGCGGTGT
>JBKPBU010000245.1:0-3931 GCA_046727015.1 Candidatus Methylomirabilota bacterium
ACGCGTTGAGCGCGACGCCGATGGGCTCTCCGGGGCAGAGATTGAAGAGCGCGGCCTGCTCCGCGGTGTCCCAGCCCGCGTAGCCGGGGCTGATGCGATTCGTGACCTTGAGACCGACCTCGATCGCGGCCTGGCAGAGGAGGTCGTTGGCGTACTCGGCCAGGCTCTCGACGGCCGCCGAGCCGACGCTGTCGAGCATGACGGCGAGCGGCAACTCGCGCTGGTCCCACAGCTCGCGCACCCGATCCTCGATGGCCGCCCCCACGGTGCATATTCCGGCCCCGACCATCTCGAGAGTCCCCCAGAGCCGGCCGATCTCGGGAATGTGGAGCGCCTCGCCTCTCGCTTCGATGACGGACGGCCCCTGTCGGGTGACGCCGGCGGCGCGATAGACCACCCGCGGCTCGATCATCGATTCGCCCAGCGCCAGGGCCTCGTCGAAGAGAGCCAGGACGGTCGAGTCCGGGACGTCGACGCCCTTCTTGTAGCCCTGGAAGCGCAGGACCTCGTCGCGGTCCACGCGCAGGGGGACATCCTTTAATACGGTGGGATGGGGCGAGCGGACGTCGAGCGCCGCGCTCACTTGCTGCGGCGGGAGCGCACGACCTCGGCGATGAGGCGGATGTGGCGCGAATCCGACCCGCAGCAGCCGCCCACGATGTTGCAGCCGGCGTCCAGCAGCGCCGGGTAGTGCTTGGCCATGGCCTCGGGGCCGAGCTCGTAGGTCGTCGGGTCGCTGTTGGGGATGGGAAGCCCGGCGTTGGGGTATGCGATGAGCGGCGCGTCGGTCACCGCCCGCATCTCGCGGATGATCACGATCGCCCGGTCCGGGCCGCGGCCGCAGTTCATCCCCACGATGTCGGCGCCGGCACCGAGCAAAGTCTTCGCGACCTCCGCAGGGCTCTCGCCCCACATGGTCCGGTCGCGATCGTGCATCTCCTCATACTGGAAGAACATGGTCGCCATGACGGGCAGATCGGCGACCGCCTTGCACGCCTGGATGGCCGCGGTGGCCTCCTGGGGGAACATCATGGTCTCGACGGCGAAGATGTCCACCCCGCCTTCGGCGAGAGCCTCGGCCTGCTCCTTGAACGTGGCGAAGTACTGCTCATCGGTCGCCACGTTGTCACCCACTCCATAGTCCAACGGCAGACAGCTCGTAGGGCCGATGGAGCCCGCGACGTAGCCGCCGGGCGGGCAGACCGAGCGCGCAAGCCGGGCGCCCTTCTGGTTCAGCTCGCCAGTCCGGTCGCCGATCTTGTACTCGTTGAGCTTGAGCCGGGCGCCACCGAAGGTATTGGTCTCCACGAAATCCGAGCCCGCGTCGAAGTAGCCTTTGTGGATGCCGCGGACGACCTCCGGATGCGTGTCGTTCCAGAGCTCGGGGCAGGCGCCGTTGGAAAGCCCCGCCGCGAAGAGCGCGGTGCCGTAGCCGCCGTCGAAGACCAGCCGTTCCCCCGCCCGCGCCCTCTCGACGATTTCCCAGCCGCGTGGGCGGGCCATCAGGTCGCCGCCGCCACGCCGAGCAGCTCCTTGGCGCGTACCACCGCGATGGTCGAATCCCTCGCATAGCCGTCGGCGCCGATCTCGTCGGCATAGGCCTGGCTCACCGGCGCGCCGCCGATCATCACCTTGACGCGGTCGCGGACTCCGGCCTTTTCGAGCGCATCGATGGTGCGCTTCATGGCGGGCATGGTCGTGGTCATGAGCGCCGAGATCCCCACGATCTGCGCCCCGTGCTCCTCGACGGCCGCCACGAACTTCTCAGGCGCCACGTCACGTCCGAGGTTGTGGACCTTGAAGCCCGCGCCCTCCAGCATCATGGCGACCAGGTTCTTGCCGATGTCGTGGAGGTCGCCCTGGGCCGTGCCGATGACGACCACGCCGAGCGACTGCCCGTCGCCGCCCGCCTTGGTGATGAGGGGCTTGAGGAGGTCGAGCCCGGCATACATCGCGCGGGCCGAGAGCAGCACCTGGGGCACGTAGTACTCGTTGCGCCTGAACTTCTCGCCCACCACATCCATGCCGGGGATCAGGCCCCGGAAGATCAATTCCTTCGGGTCCATGGCGAGGGCGAGGCCCTCCTGGGTCTTGCGGGCCACGGTGTCCTTGTCGCCCAGGATCAGCGCCCGCGACATGATGGGATAGTCGAAGTCTTCGTTCATGCTCCGTGCTTGCGTCCTCCGGTGATCGCGGGGTAGCCGGCCTTGGTCCACTCGCGCATGCCGCCGGCCACATTGTACCAACCACTCATTCCCGCCCTCAGGAGCGCGCTGATCGCCGAGCTCGAGCGCAGCCCGCCCGCGCAGAGCACGGCCTTGGGGCGGTCGGCGGGGAGCTCCCGCATGCGCTCGACGGCCTGGCCCATGGGCAGGTTGATGGCGCCGGCGATGTGCCCCTCGTCCCACTCGGAGGGCTCGCGCACGTCCACCACCACGAGCTCCGCCCGCTCGTCGAGCATGGTCGCCAGATCGTGCACCGTGATCTGTGGCACGCGCTCCTCGGGAAGCCCCTCGCTCTTCCAGTCGGTCATCCCGCGCTGGAGATACCCGGCGATGTCGTCCATGCCCGCCCGCCCCAGCCCCTGCACCGCCCGGGTGAGATCCGACGGGCCCGTCGCCAGGAGCACGAAGCGGCTGTTGGGCGGCGTCATCATCGCCACGCGCGCCGCGAACGGGTTGCTCTCGATCCACACGTTGACGGCGCCGGGAATGTGCCCCTCGCCGTACTCGTCGGGGCTGCGCACGTCGAGCACGATCGCGCCCTTGGCCACGGCTTCCCGGGCCTGGGAGACCGACAGCGGCTCGGGCTCGCCCACGGAGGGCAGCGCCTGTGAGCGGTTCCTGGCGATGATGCGGTCGAAGTTCGGGGGCTTGGGCGGCAGGCCGGTCATGAGCTCCCTCACGAAGGCATCGGCGGTAGCGGCCTGGAGGGCCGGGTTGAACCGCCGCTCGAAACCGATGGTTGAGCCTGGCTTGGAGGACATGGCGCGGCCACATGAAGATCCGGCGCCGTGGGCCGGGTAGACCTCGACGCTGTCGGGCAACGTCAGCACGCGGGTGGTCAGGCTCTCATAGAGCTGGGCGGCCGCGCGCTCGCCGCCGAAATCGGGCCGCCCCACGTCACCCACGAAGAGCGTGTCGCCCGTCAAGGCGAACCACGGCTCCTCGCCGCGCGAGAGGTCGGTCACCAGGAGGCAAACGCTGTCGGGCGTGTGCCCCGGCGTGTGGATGACCTGGATGCGCACCGTGCCGATCCTTAGCTCGTCTCCGTGGGCAAGAGGCGCGTGGGGGAAGGCCGCCTCGGCCGCCGGGTGGATGTGGATGCGCGCGCCGGTCTTGGCCGCCAAGGCCTGGTTGCCCGACAGGTGGTCGGCGTGGATGTGGGTGTCGAGGATGTGGGTGAGATTGAGGCCTTTCCGCCGCGCCCAGGCAAGATAGTCGTCCACGCGGTCCCGCCCCGGGTCCACGACGAGGGCCTCTCCCGCTTGGCCGCACCCGATCAGGTAGGCGATGCAGCCGGCATCTTCGTTGACGATCTGTTGAAAAATCATCACCCGCATCTTCCCATACGGGCTCCGTGCTTCGCAAGGTCGCCCCGGATAAGGGCCCGGAAGCCCGCCAACGTCACTAACCTTGACCGCCACTTGGCTGATAGACTAGAATCGCGGAGTTTAAACTCGACCCGATCGGAGGCCCCCAGGGGCTCAGATGAAGATCGTCGCATGAAGATCAAGATTCTCGGCTCGTACGGGAGCGAGGGGCCGGGGCAACGACCCTCGGCGCTGCTCGTCGACGACCGGGTTCTGGTAGACGCGGGCACCGTCGGCGGAGCCCTGACGGCCGCGGAGCAGATCGACGTCGAGTACGCCCTCATCAGCCACGCCCATTTCGACCACATCGCCGGGCTCTGCTTCCTCACCGACACACTG
>JBKPBU010000246.1:0-6959 GCA_046727015.1 Candidatus Methylomirabilota bacterium
CGCTCCTACAAGACCCAGAAGCGACAGGTCCTGGACGCTTTTGACCGCCAGTACCTGCTCCGGCTCATGACCGATCACCGGGGCAACGTGAGCCAGGCGGCCCGCGAGGCAGGCAAGGAACGGAGGGATCTGGGCAAGCTGTTGAAGCGTCACGGGTTCGATCCGAGACAGTTCGCGGTCTAGATGCCTGGCCCGACCCTGGAGCATTGAGCGGGAGCCCGCGTGCGGGTTAGAACTCGACCCGCTCGCCCAGCTCCACTACGCGTTCGGGCGGAATGCGGAAGAAGTCGGCGGCGGAGCTCGCGTTGCGCGCCATGAAAGCGAACAACCGCTTGCGCCAGCGCATCATGGGCGCGGGCCCCGTCGGGAGAAGCCGAGTCCGTCCGAGATAGTAGGTCGTCTCATCGTCCTCGGCGCGGATGCCGGCGGCGCGGCAGCGAATCAGGATCTCCTCCACATCGGCTCGTTCCAGGAAGCCGTAGTGGGCCCGCACTCTGTACAGGCCGAGGGGAAGCGCCTCGACCTCGACCCGCTCGAGCTCGTCCACTTCGGGCACGTCGGCGACCACGATCGAGAGGAGGATCACCTCCTCCTGAAGCGCCTTGTTGTGGCGGAGGTGATGCTGCAGCACCAGGGGCGCCCCGTCGATGTGCGTGGTCAGGAAGACGGCCGTGCCCGGCACGCGCGGCGGCTTCAGAAGCCGGAGCTCGGCCAGGAAGGTCTCGAGGGGCATCATGGCGTCCGACAGCCATCGGCTGAGGAGAGTGGAGCCGCGGTTCCAGGTGGTCATGAGCAGAAAGAGACCCGCGGCGATGGCCAGAGGCACCCAGCCGCCCTGGCGGATCTTGGCGAGGTTCGCCGTCGCAAAGGCGAGATCGATGACGAGGAACGCTCCGGCCAGCGCAGCGGTGGGCCAGAGCGCCCATTGCCAGAGGCGGTGCGCGAGGACGGCAAAGAGAAGCGTCGTGATGGCCATGGTGCCCGTGACGGCGATGCCGTAGGCGGCGCCCAGGGAAGTGGAGGACCGGAATCCGAGCACGAGCAGGAGGCAGCCGACCATCAGGGCGGCGTTGACCGCGGGAATGTAGATCTGCCCGGCCTGGGCGCGAGAGGTGTGCACGATCGACACGCGGGGGCAGTAGCGAAGCTGGACGCATTGATGCGTCAGGGAGAAGGCGCCGGAGATCAGCGCCTGGGAAGCAACGATCGTGGCCAGCGTGGCCATGGCGAGGAGGGGATAGAGGAACGAACCGGACGCCAGGAGGTAGAACGGATTCTCGAACGCCCCCGGCACGCGCAGAACCAGGGCAGCCTGGCCGAAGTAGTTGAGGAGGAGCGCCGGCAGCGCGACGAGGAACCAGGCGAGCCGGATCGGACGCCGCCCGAAGTGGCCCATGTCGGCGTAGAGCGCTTCCGCCCCGGTGATGGCAAGGACGACGGCCCCCAGGACGAGAAACCCCGCCATCCTGTTGTGCACAAATACCTGCGCGCCGTACCAGGGATTGAAGGCAAGAAGGATTTCCGGCGCCCGCGCGATCTCTATGCCCCCGAGAGTCCCGATGGTGGCGAACCACCCGATCATGATGGGCCCGAAGACGCCGCCGACCCGTGCCGTGCCGAACCGCTGGCCCATGAACAGCAGGAGGAGAATGGCGAGGGTGGCCGGCACCACGATGTGGCGCAACGTGGGGACGGCGACCTCGAGCCCTTCGACCGCGCTGAGGACAGAGATGGCCGGCGTGATGATGCCGTCGCCGTAGAGGAGCGCTGCGCCGAAGAGCCCGAGCCCGATGAGGACGCCGCGATGCTGCTTCTGGAGCACAAGCGCGAGGAGGGCCAGGATGCCGCCTTCGCCGCGATTGTCCAGGCGCATGATGACCAGGATGTATTTGACGGAGACGATCAGGATGAGGGACCAGACGATGAGCGAGAGCACGCCGTACACGTTGGCGGGGGTGCGGGGCAGGCCGAGCTCGGAGCTGAAGCACGCTCTGAAGGCGTAGAGGGGGCTTGTGCCGATATCGCCGTAGACGACGCCGAGAGCGGTCAGGCAGAGAATGCTCAAACGCTGGCGACCGACCGGGCGGGGGACCGCGACGGAGGACACCCGGCGCTCCGATCTCTCCTCGGAGCCCGGCTGGGTCATCTCCAGATTGGTCGCCATTGGTCCCTTTCGCCGGCGTCAGAAGACGCATGAGTCATGCCATGCGCGGCCAGGGTCCAGCCGGGGGATTCCCGGGCGCTCTCGCAGGGTGAGATTTCACCCGGCGCCAAGCACGCGCGGTGCAAGAGCGCCGGTGAGCCACGCCGCGGGCCCGTGGCTCCCGATCGGGTGGATCTTCACCCGATGCCGAGTATCCCACGCCTGAAATCGTCGCGACTTAGCGCTCATGCGCCGCTGGCTCTGCTCTTGCAGCTCTCACGAGGCAATGGCCCTCAGCGTGATCGATCTCGATTCGCGTGATCCCGGCGATCGGCTCCAGAGCGTCGCGGCGGGAGGGTCCTGACGTGGCCGTCGCCTCCGAGGCGCTCGTGGTCCGTTGCCCCGCCTGTGGTGTGGGCAATCGGGTGCCGCGCGCCAAGATCGACCAGGGCCTCGTCCCCGTGTGCGGGCGTTGCAAGACGCCCCTGCGCGTGGACACCAAACCGATCGTGGTCACCGATGCGTCGTTTTCCGCCGACGTCGAGCGCTCGCCGCTGCCCGTGCTCGTGGACGCGTGGGCGGCGTGGTGTGGACCGTGCCGGATGATCGCGCCGGTGATCGACGAGCTGGCGGCGGAGATGGCCGGCCGTCTCCGGGTGGCGAAGCTCAATGTGGACGAAAACCCGGCGACGGCGGCACGCTTCGATCTCCGGAGCATTCCGACCCTCCTGGTCTTCAAGGGGGGGCGGGAGGTCGATCGCATCGTCGGCGTCCAGCCGAAGTCGGAGATCTCGCGACGGCTGGAGCCGCTCATCGCCTGAGGTGGCGGAGGACAGGCATGGAGCTGCGCCGGTTCGGCCCCACCGGGCACATGGTGCCGGTGATAGGCCAGGGGACCTGGCACCTCGAAGACGACGACCCTGCCCTGGCCATCGCCGCCCTGCGCCTCGGGCTCGACCTCGGCATGACGCATATCGACACGGCGGAGCTGTACGGCTCGGGCAGCGTCGAGGAGTTGGTGGGCGAGGCCATAGCGGGGCGCCGCGACGAGGTGTTCCTCGTCTCGAAAGTCCTGCCCGACAACGCCTCGCGCGCCGGGACCCTGGCCGCCTGCGAGAAATCGCTGGCGCGCCTCGGAACCGACCGGCTCGATTCCTATCTCCTGCACTGGCCCGGCGACCACCCCCTCGAAGACACGATAGCGGCGTTCGAGCAGCTCCGGCAGGAGGGCAAGATCCTGTCCTGGGGCCTGAGCAACTTCGACGCGCCCGATCTCGATCTCGCCCTGAGAATCGCGGGTCCCGGCCGCATCGCCTGTAACCAGGTGCTCTACCACCTGCGGGAGCGCGCGATCGAGCACGCCGTGATCCCGCGGTGCAAAAAGCGCGGAGTCGCCGTGACCGCCTACAGCCCCTTCGGCTCCGGCCACTTTCCCGGCCCGCGCAGCAAGGGAGGGCGCGTGCTGGAAGAGATCGCCGCCGCGCACGACGCGACGGCCAGGCAGGTCGCGCTCCGGTTCCTGGTGCGGAAGCCGTCGACGTTCGCGATTCCCAAGGCCTCGCGCCCCCAGCATGCAGCCGAGAATGCCGGGGCTGGAGATCTCCGGCTAACGCGAGCCGAGCTCGCACGGATCGACGAGGCTTTTCCGCTCGGTGCCCGTCCGCGTGAGCTTCCGACGATCTAGGGCCCTCGACCAACACCCCAAGCCACCCAGCAGGCTGGGTGAGATTCCACCCGGGAGAAATCTCGCGGCGGCCATGAGCATTCCTGCCCGGCGGAGCGTCATCCAGTCAGGGAACGGGTGCTTTTCTACCCGCGCGCCAAATCGCCGCCCTGTGCAGAAGCGAGGTTTTCAGCGCGAATCCCGGCATGGAGAGGCTGGCGTCAGTCTTGCTACCTAGTGGGTAGCGCTTGTCGATCGCCCCGCAAAGGAGGACAGCATGGGTAAGGTAATCGGCATCGACCTTGGGACCACCAACTCGGTCGTCGGAGTCATGGAGGGGGGCAGCCCTCTCGTCATCCCAAATCAGGAAGGCAGCCGCCTGACGCCGTCGGTGGTCGCGTTCACCAAGGACGGGGAAGTCCTGGTGGGTCAGGTTGCCAAGCGCCAGTCCATCACGAATCCCGAGAACACCGTCTTCTCGATCAAGCGCTTCATGGGCCGCCGCTACGACGAGGTGCAGCAGGAGCTCAAGCTCGTTCCCTACAAGGTCGTGAAAGCTCCCAACGGGGACGTCCGCATCGACATCCGGGGCAAGCAGTACTCGCCGCCCGAGATCTCGGCGATGATCCTCCGCAAGCTCAAGGAGGCCGCCGAAGCCCACCTGGGCGAGAAGGTGACGCAGGCCGTGATCACGGTGCCCGCCTATTTCAACGACAGCCAGCGCCAGGCGACCAAGGACGCCGGGAAGATCGCGGGCCTCGACGTGCTCCGCATCATCAACGAGCCCACCGCCGCCGCCCTGGCCTACGGCCTCGACAAGAAGCAGGACGAAGAGGTCGCGGTGTACGACCTGGGGGGCGGGACATTCGACATCTCGATCCTCGAGCTCGGCCAGGGCGTCTTCGAGGTGAAGTCGACCAACGGCGACACCCACCTGGGCGGCGACGACTTCGACCAGCGCGTGATCGACTGGATCGCCGAGGAGTTCAAGAAAGAGCACGGCATCGACTTGCGGAAAGACCGCATGGCTCTCCAGCGCCTCAAGGAAGCCGGGGAGAAGGCGAAGATCGAGCTAAGCTCGACGATCCAGACCGAGATCAACCTGCCTTTCGTCACCGCGGATGCGACGGGTCCCAAGCACCTGGTGATGACCCTGACGCGGGCGAAGCTCGAGGCGCTGGTGGCGAACCTCATCGAGCGGACGGTGGAGCCCTGCAAGCAGGCGATGAAGGACGCGGGCGTCACCGCGGCCGACATCGACGAGGCGATTCTCGTCGGAGGGCAGACGCGGATGCCGAAGGTCCAGGAGCTGGCCAAGCAGCTCTTCGGCAAGGAGCCCCACAAGGGCGTGAACCCCGACGAGGTGGTCGCCGTCGGCGCCGCCATCCAGGGCGGGATCCTGGCGGGCGAGGTCAAGGACGTGGTGCTCCTCGATGTCACGCCGCTGTCGCTGGGCGTCGAGACCATGGGCGGAGTCATGACGGCCCTGATCCCGCGCAACACGACCATCCCCACCAGGAAGAGCGAGATCTTCAGCACGGCGGCCGACAACCAGCCCTCGGTGGATATCCATGTCCTCCAGGGCGAGCGACCGCTCGCCCGCGACAACCGGACGCTGGGCCAGTTCCGCCTGGATGGCATCGCCCCGGCGCCGCGCGGGCTGCCGCAGATCGAGGTGGCCTTCGACATCGACGCCAACGGTATCCTCAACGTGTCCGCCAAGGACGTGGCCACGGGCAAGCAGCAGCAGATCACCATCACCGCTTCGTCCGGACTGAGCAAGTCGGAAGTCGACCGGATGGTCAAGGAGGCGGAAGCCCACGCGTCGGAGGACGCGAAGCGGCGGCAGGAGATCGAGCTGCGCAACCAGGCGGACTCGCTCGTGTACACGACCGAGCGCACGCTGGCGGAGCACGGCGGGAAGCTCTCCGAGGCCGACCGTCAGGCGGTCGAGCAGGCGCTCAACGACACGCGCGAGGCCCTCAAGGGGGACGACGTCGAGCGCATCCGGCGGGCCCAGGAGAACCTGACGCGCGTCTCTCGCATGCTGGCAGACGCCATGTATCGCGAGACGTCGGGCACGGCGGGCGGCGGTAACGGAGGCTCGCGGCCTCAGAGCGGGCCTCAGGGCGGGCCGCAGGCGGGCGACGTCGTCGACGCCGAATTCAAGGACGCGGACGACCGAAAGCCCTGAGAGCATGGACGCCCCGAGGGCGGACGCCGGCGATCGGGCCGTTGAGGCCGACGAGGTCGAGGGCCTGCGGCAGGGCCTCGAGGACGAGCGGCAGCGCAATCTCCGGCTGCTCGCCGATTTCGACAACTTCCGCCGTCGCGTGGGCCGCGAGAAGGAGGCGGCGCGCGGCGACGCCCGGCGAGAAGCGCTTCTGCCGCTGCTGGCTGTCCTCGATACGCTCGAGCGGGCCCTCGCCGCCGGATCCAGGGACGCGGATTTCTACGAAGGCGTGGCGGCCACGCGCCGCCTGTTCGAGAGCGCCTTGCGCGAAGCGGGCGCCGAGCCGCTCGAGGCCGCCGGCCAGCCCTTCGACCCGAACCTCCACGAGGCCGTCGGCGCCGAGCCGTCCGACGAAGCGGAGCCCGGGACGGTCGTGCGCGAGGTCCGGCGCGGCTGGCGGCTTCCGGACGGCCTGCTGCGTCCGGCGCAGGTCGTAGTCGCGACGGGGGAGGAGCCCGCCCGTCCGTGCCGGTGAAATTTCGCGACTACTACGAGGTGCTGGGCGTTCCGCGCTCGGCATCGGCCCAGGAGATCAAAAAGTCGTACCGCCAGCTCGCGCGGAAGCACCACCCGGATCTCCAGCCTGCGGCCGAGCGCGCCAAGGCCGCGGAGCGCTTCAAGGAGATCAACGAGGCCTACGAGGTCCTGAGCGATCCGGACAAGCGCGCCAAATACGACGCGCTCGGCGCGAACTGGAAGGGCGGAATGGACTTCACGCCGCCGCCCGGCGCCCCGGGCCGGAGCGCCCAGGGTTTCTCCGCGGAGGATCTCGGCGACTTCAGCGATTTCTTCGCGTCCATCTTCGGACAGCCATCGGGACGCGCCGGGCGCGGCAACGTCCGCGTGACGATGCCCGGCGCCGACATCGAAGCGGAGCTGCCCGTTACCCTCGATGACCTGCTCCGGGGGACCAAGCGCCG
>JBKPBU010000247.1:0-6842 GCA_046727015.1 Candidatus Methylomirabilota bacterium
GCGCATGGGGCTGACGGCCGTGCACCTGGCGCCCAAGGGCGGCCACGACGGCGTCGCCCACTACATCGTGAAATCCATGAGCCAGCTGCGCCGCCTGCTAGAGACGTACACTCCCTGATGCGCGTCCTGCTGCATTCGGGAGGGCCACTCGGTCCCGAGGGCCGGCGGGAGATCCTGGATTTCCTGGGCGAGCGCCGCCGGGTCGCCTTCGTCACCGCCGCCAGCCTCCACGACGAGGACGCGTACTTCACCCGCGTCGCGAGCGTGCTCGGCGTTCCGCCGCCCGAGGGCGCCGGGCTCGAGCTCCTCCATCTCCGCTGGAACGACCGCCCCCAGCTCGTGCTCGCGCGGGCCGAGACGCTCTTCATGGGAGGGGGCAACACGTACGCCCTCCTCAAGCGCCTGCGTGAGACCGGGCTCTTGCCCCTCATCCGGGCGCGGGTCGAGGCTGGCATGCCCTATATCGGGGCGAGCGCGGGCTCCAATGTCGCGGGGCCGACGATACTGACCACCAACGACTGGAACGTGGTCGCCCTCGAGGGTTTCGAGGCCCTGGGGCTCGTCCCCTTCAATATCAACCCGCACTACAAGGAGACGGATCCCGCCATGGCGCCCGGCAGCGAGACGCGCGACGATCGGATCCGGGAGTACCACGTGGTCAACGCCAACCCGGTCGTGGGGCTCGAGGAGGGCGCCATCGCCCGCGTGGAGGCCGGGATCGTCACGGCGCGGGGCACGGCGAGGATCAAGATCTTCCGGCGAGGGCAGGAGCCGACCTGGCACCAGCCCGGCGAGCAGCTGCTGGTCGAGGCCTGAGGTCCGCCGCTACTCCGCGCGCATCGTGGTCAGCGTGATGTTCTGCGCGCCGAGCGTGCCCGTCGCGCGGTTCACGAGCACGACCACCTGGATGGTCGCGAGCCGGTTGGGCGCGACGGTCGGCCCCGTTGGCGTGATGGTCCACGTGCGGGTGATGCCCGGCTCGGGCGTGTCGTTGCCGTTGGTCGGTCCAGGGACGAAAGGCTGGTTCTTGAGCTGCTCCATCCTCTGCCGCGCGAAGGCCGTCGCCTTGGACTGGCCGCCGCCGGCGACCAGGCTGATCGAGCCCCGCGTGAGCATGCTCAGCAGCGCCACCAGGGACACGGCGAGGAACGTCACCGCCAGCATCACCTCGATGAGGGTCATGCCGGCCTGATTGCCGCGCGGCCGTCGCATCACGGCCTCCCTACTTTTGGGCCCACGGGCCGCGCAGGATCAAAACACCCTGGGGCGTGCCCGGCGGCGGGTTCGTGTTGAACAGGGTGTCGTAGCTCCAGATGCGGGTAGGTGGCGTGTAGTAGAGGGTGCCGCCCGTGCCGCAGCACCGCCACAAGCCGGTCGCTTGCTGGCTGTGCCAGAGGTCGACGATGGAGCCGCGGTAGGTCAGGTTCTGCCCGTTCCAGTCCTCGAGGAATCGGATGTCGTTCTCGAGCTGGCCGTTACCGTTGTTGAGACTCGATTCCACGGAGGGCCCGAGAGCCAAGGCGGCGTTGACCGTGGTCGCAGTGGCGGGCCGCGTGCTGGTCCCCAGCGTCCCCTTGGCGTCGCTGCCGTTCGCGGCCCAGTTGTTCGAGAGCACGGTGATCGCGTCGGCCAAGACCGCGGCCGGCACCTTGGCCACCGTGTTGTAGTCGCCGCGGATGTACACCGGGTTCTCGGAGACCACGGTGAGCCCCTGCGACGGCAGCTGGGAGCCGTTGACGAGCCTGACCGCGGCTCCGGGCGTGCCAGTGGTCGCGACGTAGAGGACGCCGTTGGCGGGGGCGATGCCCGAACTCCGCAAGAGCCCCATGTCGACCTGCACGATGCTCATCGTCCGCTGCTCGCGCATGTCGTAGAAGGTCGTGTTCGTGATGACACCCCCGGGCAAGGAGACCGGGTTGCCGCTCATGTCGGTCGCGGCACCGTTCACGATCCGGAGCCCCGACTTCGAGTACATCTTTGCCGCCCGCAGGTCCGGCGCGTCGCTTATGTCCGCGACCTCGATGAGCTGATGGGAGACGACGTCCGGATCCACGGGATCGTAGAAGAGCGCAGGGACGGGCGGAACGATCTGCCCCACGCCCATGGCCTGGTCGCGCACCGTGTTTCCGAAGGTGCTCGCGGCCTGGGCCTGCCACGCCGAGGGCGTCCAGGTGCTGCCGAAGCCCGGCTGGTAGTCGTGGTCGAAGTTGAGCTGATGGTACGTGCCCCCCGAGTCCTTGATCTGGGGATTGTTGCCCCATGGAACCGAGCTGTCGCGCTTGATGCGCCGGAAGACGCTGCCCGCCGCCGTGATCGTGGAGTCGAAGTCCAGGCTCGCCCCCGCGCCCACGTAGAGGTTGCTGTTCGCGTGCACGCGGCCGTTGAAGGTCATGTTGACGCCCGGCGCGATCTCGAGGTCCACACCTTTGCCGTAGAAGACGCCGAACTGGAAGAGCGGCACCTGGACGTAGCGGATGATCTGGGTCAGCCGGGACTTGGTGCTGTTGTCGCCCCGAACCTCCGAGGTGATGAGATAGTCCGTCACCTGGCCGCTGAAGCCCGCGTAGGGGCCGGTGGTGAAGGTGGTGGGGTATGAATACGGCGGATTCGGCACCACGCGAGTGACCGAGAAAGCCGTGAAGGTGAGCTTGGGGTCGGGCAGGGTCGGCGCGGTGATCGCGGCCAGGTCTGCATTGGTCGGCGTCGGAGTGCCGGCGAGGAGGCCGCGCAGTGTGACCACGGCGGACTCGACCCCGGCCTCGGCGCCGTAGAACGCGGCGCTGTACTGTTTCCAGCTGCCGGAGATGGTCAGCTCGGTCGTGCCCATGGCGACGAGGGTGAACCCGAGAACGGAGAAGAGCAGCATGGCGATCATGGCCAGGGGCAGGACCGAGCCGCGTTGGGAGAGGCAGTGGTGGCGAAGACCCGAGAACGATGTCATGGGTGTCCTCCCCGCCCTCAAAGATTTCGCGGGCGGACCGACGAGGTCAGGCTGAAGGTACGCTGCTCCTGGTTGCCGGTCGACTGCGCGGTCAGCGTCACCACCAGGCGCCGGATATTGCCCAGATTCCCTGCGAGGCTCACGGCTGGGATGGCGACATCGTTGACGTCGAAATAGGTCAGCGTGCAGGCCGTCACGCCCGTGGCGAGCGGCTGGAGTCCCGCGCCCAGCCCCGCATCCTTGAAGATCGTGTTGACGTTGTCCCAGACGAAGCGAACGAGCTTGGGTCGACCCACCTGAACGCCCTGCGAATAGGCCACCGGCACCCCGAGCGCCCCGATATTGATCACGGTGCCGGCCGCGGAGGTCACGGTGACAGTCGAGAACTGGTCGGTGTTGATGAGATAGACGACGTCGCCCGCCGCGAAACCCGAGGCATTCAGGACGTTGAGCGTGGTGTCGTTGACATTGGCGTTGGCGGTGAGCGTCGTCGAGGCGCCGGTGAGATCGGCCCAGAAGCTGACGCTGGTTGGCGTCGCCGCGGTGATCTTCACGGCGGCGGGCGGGAAGCCCGCACCGGTCAGCTTGAGGTCCTCCTCCATGATCAGGCCGGCTCGAGCGGCCTGTTGTGCCTGAGCGCGACTGTCGCCGTCCTGGTGGACCTGGACGCCCGTGGCGAGGACGCCGCCCACCCCGGCCAGCACCATGCCGAGAACGCCACAGGAGACGAGGAGCTCGGTCAGGCTGAACCCTCGACTGTCGCGCAAGTTCATGGCGTCGCGGAGCGCGATCATGGACCCGCGGAGCGCAATCATGGGATGGTCACCTGGCCGGAAGGCTGCACCGTCACGGTGAGCGAGTTGCCGCTGCCGTGGGAGACGGTGAGAATGCCCGATGTGCTGGCGGTTCCGAATGCCGTGAACACAGCCGCCGGCCCAGTGAGGGTGACGTCGTTGGAGAGCGCGATCATCCCCGTGGCACTCGTGTCGGGACCGACCCACGCCGCGCCGGCGCAGGTGCCCTGGAGAAGCCGGAAGCCGCCGGCCACGGTTTGGACACAGATGTTCTGGCGCGTGGTGATGGCAACCATGCGCGCCTGGCTCAGGATTGCGCGGATCTCCCGGGCTCCCCCGCTGGCCGCGGCGGCGGGAAGATAGGTCCACGCCGTGGGGAGGGCGATGGTTGCCATGGCTCCGAGGATCGAGATGCATACGAGAAGTTCCGAGAGCGAGAATCCGGCGCTGCCGATTCGGTGCGGGCGTTCCACCATGCGTGTCATCGTGACCGTTCAAGGGAGCAACTTCCGGGCCACAGCTATGCTCGGGCCCGCAGGCGGGCAACAGTGGGAAATGGCTGGTGAAGATCCGGCGGCTTCCGCCGAGATGTCTTATCGGAGCGTCAGATCTCGCGTCAGCGGCCCTGACACAGTGTCAGGCGGCCGACGGGAGGCTAGGACGCGGACAGCCTCACGATCAGCCGGTCAACGCCCTTCTCGAGGCAGCGCTTGATCTCGTCCCGGCAGGCACGGTAGCGCTCTTCCCCCTGGTCGAAGGGATCGCCGATGTCGCCCTCTTCGCCGACGAACTCCTTCAGGGTGAAGAGGGGCCGCCCGCGCGCCTCATCGTACGTGCCCAGCATGTCCTTCTGCTGGGCGGTCATGGTCAGGATCAGGTGGGCGTCGGCGATGAGCTCGCGGTGCCGCCGGAGGTCTATGGAGGCCATCGCGTCCTCGGCGAGGTGGATGCCGTCCTCGCGGAGGACGATGCGCGCGTCGAGCGAGGGAATCATCCCGTCGCGCGCGTGGTTCGCGATCCCTCCGGACCGAACCAGCACGCGCCCGCCCGCATCGCGCTCGGCGAGCATCTTCTCGAGCAGGACATGGGCCATCACGCTGCGGCACGTGTTGGCGTGGCAGACGAGGAGGACGTTCTTCACCGGTCCTCCCGTGGCCACTGCCAGAAGCGGATGCCTTTCTCGAGATCCTTCCACTCGCTCTTGGGCCGCTCGTGCAGCGTCCGGCCGAAAGTGGTCCCCGGAGGCTCGTGGATGCTCGGCCCGAACGTCTCGGGCAGGAGCTTGATGAGCTCCTCGGGGTCCAGGCGGCGGTCCGCGTCGATGCGCCGTATCGCCTGCGGCTGGGCCAGGAGGGTGTAGCCGTAACCGAAGGAGTGAAAGACCTGCCCGTTGACGTGCGCCGCGGCGTCGCTCGAGAGGAAGACGACGAGCGGCGCCACGTTGTCCGGGTCGCGCTCGGTGCCGACGGCCTGCTCGCTCGGCCACTTGCCTGTTTCCTCGAAGACCTTCTTGCCTCTCGGAGTGGAGTCGATCATGCGGGTGGCGCCGCTCGGCATGATGGCATTGGCGGTGACGTTGTACTTCGCCATGGCGTTGGCGGTGGACCAGGTCAGGCCAATGATGCCAGCCTTGGCCGCGGCGTAGTTGGGCTGACCGGGCGCGCCGAGCGCCGAGACGGACGACATGCTGATGATGCGGCCGGCCTTCTGCTCGCGCATCGCGATGGAGGCGGCTCGGGTGCAGAAGAAGGTGCCGTCGAGATGGACGGCGAGCACCGCGTCCCACTCCTCCTTGCTCATGTTGAAGATCATGCGATCGCGCAGGATGCCCGCCACGTTCACGAGGATGTCGATCCGGCCCCACGCTTTGACCGCCTGCTCGACCATCTCCGTCGCCTGCTTGTAGTCGGCGACGGACCCGTAGTTGGGGGCGGCGGTGCCGCCGGCCTTCACGATCTCGTCCACGACCGCGGCGGCCGGACCCGTGGCCACGCCCTCGCCGTCGAGCCCCGTGCCGAGGTCGTTGACGACGACTTTTGCTCCGGCCTTGGCCAGCGCGAGGGCGATGCCCCGGCCGATGCCGCGGCCGGCGCCGGTCACCACTGCGGTCTTTCCGTCGAGCATTCCCATGGTCACTCCCGTGGTCGTTGCTGGTGAGAATCTTGGCGGATCACGCGATCAAGAGACCGCCGTTCGGCGAGAGCCACTGGCCGGTGAAAAAGGAGCTGTCGTCCGACGCGAGGAAGAGCGCCGTCTGCGCCACCTCGTTCGGCAGGGCGTAGCGGCCGAGCGGCGTCCGGGCGACGACGGCCTTGCGCATCAGGTCCGACATCGGCTGCGTCATGGGCGTATCGATGTACCCGGGGCAGATCGCGTTCACCCGGATCTTCCGCGAGGCGACCTCCCGCGCGACCGCGCGCGTGAAGCCGAGGATCCCCGCCTTGGCCGCGCTGTAGTGCGGCACGGCCTCGATCCCCCAGGCCGCCACGCTCGACATATTAATGATGGCCCCCTGGTCGCGGCGGCTCATCAGGCGCAACGCCTCCCGCGTGCAGAAGAAGGTGCCGTTCAAGTGCACCGCGATCATCCGGTGCCAGGCCTCGTCCGTCATCTCCTGTGTGACGTCCAGGTGGGTCCGGATGCCCTGTCCGCTCATGAGCTCCATGATGCGGGTATCTGCGCGCTCACGGAGCTTGTCGCGATCCGCCGCGGAGGTTCCCGCGATGCCCGCGTTATTGACGAGCACGTCGAGCGAGCCGAACTCGCGCTCGATCTCGGCGAACATGGCCTTGACCTGCGCGCTGTCGGCCACGTCGGCCACGATCGCGCGGGAGCCCGACGCTGCCGCGCCGAGCGCCTCCACGGTTTCCCGGGCGGCGCTCTCCCGGAGGTCGTTGACGATGACGCGCGCGCCTTCCTGGGCGAAGAGCGTCGCGATGGCGCGGCCGATCCCCGACCCGGCGCCCGTGACGAGGGCGACCTTGTCCTTGAGCTTCACACGCTACCTCCCGGCCCTGTCGTCAGCGGTCGAGCCAGGAGACCATCAAGCGGCCGCCGTAGTCGAAGCCGATGTTCGGCCCGAAGTTCTTGACGTACGGCTCCCACGC
>JBKPBU010000248.1:0-5936 GCA_046727015.1 Candidatus Methylomirabilota bacterium
GAGGTCGGTCATTGGAGAGGGGTTCGGCTAGATGGCGGACTCGCCCTTTTCGCCGGTGCGGATGCGGATGGCCTCGCCCATGGGGATGACGAAGACCTTGCCGTCGCCGATGGAGCCCGTGCGCGCCGCGGCGGCCACCGCGGAGACGATCTTGTCCACGAGCGCGTCCGGCACGACCAGCTCGATCTTGACCTTGGGCAGAAAGTCGATCGTGTACTCGGAACCGCGGTAGAGCTCGGTGTGGCCCTTCTGCCTTCCGAAGCCGCGCACCTCCGTCACGGTCATTCCGATGACGCCCAGCTCCGTCAGCGCCTCCTTGACGTCGTCGAGCTTGAACGGCTTGATGATCGCTTCGATCTTCTTCATCGCGACCTCCGTGACGGCCTGGCCGCCTGCGGGCGGAATATCTTCTTGTACAGCGTGACATACTCGCGGGCCGAGGCGTCCCACGAGAAGTCTTCGGTCATCGCGTTCTTGACGAGCGCGCTCCAGAGCTCCGGCCGCGCGAAGGCGGCCGCCGCGCGCCGGACCGCGTCCAGCAGCCCGGTCGAGGAGAGTGCGTCGAACAGGAAGCCCGTCCCGGTGGGACGGGCGGCGTCGAACTCTCTCACCGTGTCCGCCAAGCCGCCCGTGCGCCGCACCACCGGAATGGCGCCGTAGCGCAAGGCGATCAGCTGCGCGAGACCGCATGGCTCGTAGCGCGACGGCATGAGGAAGCAGTCGCCCCCCGCGTACATCCGCGAGGCGAGCTCCGAATCATACCCGATGCGCACCGCGACCTCGCCCGGGTTGCGCGCGCCCGCCTCCATCCACGCTTCCTCGAGCGGCGCCTCGCCCGAGCCGAGGAGCGCGACCCGGCACCCGGCCTCCAGCATGCCGGGCAGGCTTTCGAGGGCCAGGTCGAGCCCCTTCTGCCACGCGAGCCGCGTGACCATGGTCACGAGCGGCCCCGGCCCCTCGTCGAGCCCCAGCTCGCGGCGCAGGGCCTCGCGACAGACGGTTTTGCCCTCGGGCTCGTCCGCCGAGTACGGGCGCACCAGCGCGGGGTCCTTGGCCGGGTTCCACTGCTCGTAGTCGATGCCGTTGACCACGCCGTAGAGGTCGCCGCTGCGCTCCTCGAGCACCCCCTCGAGCCCGTTGCCGAACTCGGGCATTCGGATCTCGGTGGCATACGTGCGGCTGACCGTGGTGAGTAAATCGGAGAAGACGAGGCCGCCCTTCAGGAAGTTGAGCTTGCCGTAGAACTCGATCCCGGCCGGAGTGAAGACGTCCCACCCGAGGCCGGTCAGAGGCATGTCGTGATGCCAGAAGACGCCCTGGAAGGCCAGGTTGTGGATGGTGAAGACGGTGGCGATGGATGCGAGCGCCGGGTGATCACGGTAGAGCGTGCGGAGATAGACGGGCAGGAGCCCGGTCTGCCAGTCGTTGGCATGGACGATCTGCGGGCGCCACCCATCGCGCTCCATGCCGTCGAGCGCGATGAGCGCCTCGAGCGCGCCGCGACAGAAGAACACGAAGCGCTCGCAGTTGTCCGGGTAGTCGTCGTCGCCGGTGCCGTAGAGCCCGTCGCGGTCGAAGTAGTGATCCTGCTGGAGGAAGTAGACGGGCACGCCGCCGCTCGTCTCGGTCCCGAGGAGCGCGCCCGGGACGAGCCGGTCGCCCACCGGCACCTCGAGGCGCGGGACGACCGTCCTGATGCCGGAGGCGTGGCGCTCCACGCCGCGGTAGCGCGGCATGAGGATGCGCACGTCGTGCCCCAGCGCGCGCAGCGCGCGCGGCAGCGCGGCCGCGACGTCGCCGAGCCCGCCTGTCTTGGCGAGGGGCGACACCTCGGAGGCCACCAGCAGCACGCGGAGACGCTGCGCCACGTTCTGTGCTCCTCAGGCGTCTTCTTCGAGGATCGGAAAGACCAGCTGCGAGATGTGCGAGGAGATGCGCTTCAGGTTCGTCAGCACGTCCAGGTGGATCTCGGAGGTCTCGAGCGATTCGGCGAGCCCCTGGCGCAGCCGCGCCAGGTGCGAGGTGCGGAGCTCGCGCTCGCGCTGGCGGATCATCGGGCGCTGGTCCAGCACCTCCTGCGCCAGCGACCGGTCGTTGGCGGCGAAGCCCGCGATGGCGCGCTCGAGGTTCTTCGAGATCATGCCGTGGAACTCCAGCAGCTCCGCCCAGCCCGCCTCCGAGAAGCGCCGACCCTGGTAGAGCTTCTTGCGGGCCAGCTCCATCAGGTTCTTGTCCACGATGTCGCCGATGTTCTCGAGGTTGCCGATGAAGGAGATGAGCCCGATCTCTTTTCGTAGCAGGTCGGGAGACATCGTCTCCTGCCCCAGGCGGGACAGGAAAAGCTTGATCTCGCGCTCGAGGTAGTCGAGCTGGTCGTCGCGCCGCTCCACGTCCTCGAGCAGCTCCTGGTTGTCCGTCTGGAGGACCGTCATCGCGTCGCGCAGCATGCCCTGGGCGACGTCGCCCATGCGCAGCGCCTCGCGCGTCGCCTGGCCGAGGGCGAGGGCGGGCTGGTCGAGATACCGGTCGTCGAGGTAGCGCGTCTTGAAGGGATTGTCGGCCGGCGTCACGTCGTCCGGCACGAGCATCGTGATCACCCGGGCTGCCCACGGGGCGAAGGGCAGGAAGAGCGCGCTGATGGCCACGTTGAAGAGCGTGTGCGCGTTCGCGATCTGCCGCGCGGTATCGCCTCCCATGGCGGCCACCAGTGCCGCCAGCGGCTGGATGAACGGGAACACGAGGGCGACGCCGAGCAGCTTGAAGCCGATGTGCGCCACCGCGACGCGACGGGCGTCGGCGGAGGCGCGCAGACTCGCCGCCAGCGCCGTGGCACACGTGCCGATGTTGGCGCCCAGCACCACGGGGATGGCGCCGTCGAGCGGCAGCAGCCCCTGCTGGGCGAGCGAGAGCAGGAGGCCGATGGTCGCGACGGAGGAGGTCATGCCCGCGCTGAAGACCGCGCCCACGAGGAGCCCCAGGCCGGCATTGCCCGAGAGCGCCACCAGCACCTGGCGCGCGAGTCCGCTGTCGGCCACCGGGGCCATCGCCTCGGACATGACACGCATGCCGAGGAAGACCAGGCCGAAGCCGAGCACCGCCTGCCCGAGATTCTTGACGAGTCCGCGCCGGCCGAAGAAGGTGAGGGCGAAGCCGAGGCCGACCATGAGCAGCGCCAGATCCTGGACCTTGAAGGCGAGGAGCTGCACGGTGAACGTCGTCCCGATGTCGGCGCCCAGGATCACCCCGAGGGACTGCCGGAAGGTGACGAGGCCTGCCGACACGAAGCCGATCAGCATGAGGGTGGTCGCCGAGGAGGACTGGATGAGCGCCGTCGCGAGCGCGCCCGAGAGGACGGCCGCGAGCCGCGTGCGCGTCATGCTCGTGAGCAGGTGCCTCAGGTGACCGCCGGCCGCGCGCTGCAGTCCTTCGCCGCAGAGCTGCATGCCGTACAGGAGCAGGGCCAGGCCTCCGAACAGCGCCAGCAGCACCATGGCTAGCGGCCGAGCCTCGAGGGCGACAGCGGCGAGCCGGCGCCGAGGCCGGCCAGGTGCCGCGTGCTGTTGACGGTGCGCACGCGCGGCGGGACGATCTCCGTGATCGAGCCGTTCGACAGCGTCAAGCGCCAGATGGATGACAGCGGCAGCCCCAGGCAGTGGGCCAGGTACGCGCTGATGACGCCGCCGTGGCACACGACCAGCACGTCCTGGCCGTTCGGGTGGGCGGCCGCGATATCCGCCATCGCGCGCACCACCCGCGCCTGGACGGCCGCCAAGGGCTCGCCGCCCGGAGGCAGGCAGCCGACGGGGTCGCGCACCCACTGCGCGTATGGGTCGCCCGGGAGGGCGCGGACCTCCTCCACCGTGAGCCCCTCCCAGTCTCCGAGCGAGAGCTCGCGGAGGTCGTGCACGGCCGTCAGCGGCAGGCCGAGTCCGGCGGCGGCGATCTCGGCCGTCCGCCGCGCGCGCTCGAGAGGGCTCGTGTAGACCGCGGAGACGCGGCGGTGGCGGAGGGCCTGCCCGAGCGCCGCGGCCTGGCGAGCGCCAAGCTCGGAGAGCGGCACGTCCTGCGTGCCCTGGAAGCGGCGCACGGCATTGGACAACGATTGCCCGTGACGCGCGAGGAGGAGGCTCTTCAACGTCAGCGCTCCGCCACGGCGCGCTCTGCCACGGCGCGCGCCGCCTTGAGGCGCGCGACTGTTTCCGCCTTCCCCACGAGGGCGGCCACCTGGAAGACCGGCGGGCTCGCAGCCTTGCCGGTCAGCGCGATGCGCGTGAGCTGGGCGAGGTCTACGAGCTTGAGTCCCATCTCCGCGGCAAGACCCCGGTACAGGCCCTCGAGGCTCTCAGGGTCGAACGCCTCCTGGGCCTCGATGCGCTTGATCAGCACGTTGTACCGCTGCGGCGCCTCGGGCCCCCAGAACCTGGACGTCGCCTGGCGATCGTACGTTGCGGGCGGCTCGAAGTAGAAGGCCGCCTGCTCGGCCATCTCGACGAGGGTGCGGGCGCGCTCCTTGAGGCTCGCCGCGATTTTCGCCAGGCGCGCCCGATCGGCCGCGGCGGCGGAGGGCCCCACGACCCGCGCCAGGAACGGCACCAGGGCCGCGGCGAGGCGCTCGGGCGCGGCCGACTGGATCCACTGGTGGGAGACCCACAGGAGCTTCTCCCTGTCGAAGACCGCGCCCGCCTTGCCCACGTGCTCCAGGGAGAAGTGCTCGACGATCTCTTCGCGCGACAGGATTTCCTGGTCGCCGTGGGACCAGCCGAGCCTCGCCAGGTAATTGACGAGGGCCTCCGGCAGAATTCCCTGGTCCCGGAACTCCTCGACGGTCGTGGCGCCGTGACGCTTGGACATCTTGCTCCGGTCGGGCGCCAGGATCATCGGGATGTGGGCGAAGACCGGCGTCACGTAACCCAGCGCCGCATAGCACGCGATCTGCTTGGGCGTGTTGCTCAGGTGGTCGTTGCCGCGGATAACGTGGGTGATCTTCATGGTGACGTCGTCCACCACCACGCAGAAGTTGTACGTCGGCGTCCCGTCGGTGCGCACGAGGATCCAGTCGTCGAGCGTGTCGTTGTCGAAGCTGACCACGCCGAGAATCGTGTCCTCGACCACCGTCTGGCCGCCCTGCGGCATCCTGAGACGGAGCGCGTGCGGCTCGGACTCCGGGACGCTGGCCTCGCGGCACGTGCCCGGGTACCGGAACTGCTCCTTCCGGGCACGGGCAGCCTCTCGAAGCGCGTCGAGGGTTTCGGGCGTGCAGCGGCACCGGTACGCGCGCCCCTCGGCCACCAGACGCTCGGCGTGCGCCCGGTAGATGTCGAAGCGCTCGGTCTGCCGATAGCCGGGTGTCGGAGGGCCCTCGTCCCAGTCGAGGCCGAGCCAGCGAAGGACGTCGAGGATCTGCTCGATGTGCTCGTCGGTCGAGCGCGAGCGGTCCGTGTCCTCGATGCGCAGGATGAAGACGCCCTTGTGGTGCCGCGCGAAGGCCCAGTTGAAGAGCGCGGTGCGGGCGCCGCCCACGTGGAAGGAGCCCGTGGGGCTGGGAGCAAATCGGACTCTGACCGTGTCCGGCATGGACATTCATTCTACCCCGATGCGCCTGGGTGGGCGCGCGATCGCATTTAGAAGCGCACGCGCCGCATGACGGCCCGCGGAAGCATCCGGATGGCGAGCATGATGGCGCGCCAGATCGGCGGGGCGTAGACCACCGGCGCCCCTCGGTCGATCGCGCGCAGCACGCGGGCGGCGACCGCATCGGGCTCGCCCGCGAAGGGCGGGACGGGAAGACCCGCCGTCATCGCCGTCTTGACGAAGCCCGGCCGCACGCAGACGACGCGCACGCCGCGGTCGGCGTACGCGAGGTGGAGTCCCTCGAGGAAGGCCGAGAGTCCTGCCTTGGACGCGCCGTAGAGGTAGTTGCTCCGCCGCGCCCTGTC
>JBKPBU010000249.1:0-1692 GCA_046727015.1 Candidatus Methylomirabilota bacterium
TCTGATAGAAGCGCAGACCCGCCGCGGCCAGGCCCAGGAGGCGTGGGTTCGGCAACAGCACCGCGAAGTTGACCCACCGGAAGAGACGGCGCACCGGCCCCCCTGGCCGCTGGCGCTCGATGTCGGCGCGCGCCGCTTCGATGAGCTGCCCATAGGGCACGCCCGAGGGACAGACGGGCTCGCAGGCGCGACAGCCGAGGCAGAGGTCGAGGTGCGAGACGGTCGCATCGGTCAAGGCAAGACGTCCCTCGGCGAGCGCCTTGATGAGGAAGATCCGGCCCCGCGGCGAGTCCATCTCGGTGCCGAGGATGGAAAAAGTCGGGCAATACGAGAGGCAGAGGCCGCAATGCACGCAGCGGTTGACGCCCTCGACGTCGTGGCCGTGGAGCGTGAGCGGCCCGGTCCGCGGCTCCGCCAGCGTCATCGCGCCCCCTCACCCTGCCCTCTCCCCCTCCGGGGGCGAGGGAGAAATAGCCCCCCTCTCCCTCGGAGAGGGAGAGGGCCGGGGTGAGGGTGGCACATGTGTTCACGCATAGTCCGACCTAGATGCCTCCGGCGAAGCGGCCGGGATTGAGCAGGCCGCTCGGGTCGAGCTGGGACTTGATCCGCTGCATGATCCTCAGGGCCGGACCCAGGTCGTCCCACACGGGCACGCGCTCCTTGATAGCGAGCGGCGCCGACTCGACCAGAGCCTGGCCGCCCGCCGCCCGCACAAGCGTGCGCCACTCGATCAACACGTCGCTGACCTTTGTCGCGTCAGCGCCTTCCCCGCCCGCCAGCACGGCTTCGACGACGCCGACTCCGGCATGGGCCGCCAATGCCACGGGAAGGCCCGCGCGCAGGGCGACTCCCATGCCTTGCTCCATGACATCGGCGACCTGGGCAGGCAGGACGACCCATCTCATCACCGCCGCGGTCTCCGGGAAAGCGCCGCGGCCGAGCCCGCCGCGCGCCCGCCAGGCGGCGTCCCGCGCGTCCGCGTCGAGGACGCGAGCGTCCACGAGCCCCTGCAGGCGCAGCATGCGCTCGACCTCGGTACACTGCCAGTGGACCTGCTCGGCGATGCCGTCCACGCCGATCAAGAGCGCGGCACCGTCGGGGCCGCCGAGCTCCAGTGCGCGAAGCGTCTCGCCGTCGACGAGATCGAGTGCCGAAGGAAGAAGATCAGAGCCCATCACCGCGCGGGCCGCGGCGCCGGCCTCTTTGAGGCTGGCGAAGCGCGCCACCACCATGCGATCCGCCTCTGGGCGGGGCCGGAGCTTCACCGTCGCCTCGACGATCACGCCGAGAGTCCCGAAGGCCCCGACGAAGAGCTTGGGCAGGTCGTAGCCCGCGACGTTCTTGACCACCTTGCCGCCGCCCTTGACGAGCGTGCCCGCCGCAGTGACCACGGTGAGGCCGATGACGAGATCGCGGCAGGCGCCGTAGAGGTGACGACGGGGTCCCGCCGCATTGCTCGAGACGATGCCGCCGAGCGTCGCCTCGTCAGCGTGGGCAGGGTCGAGCGAGAGCCACTGGCCGCGCGTGCCGAGCTCGCGCTGGAGCGCTCCGAGGGTCATGCCCGCCTGGACCGTCGCCGTGAGATCGCCCGGCTCGTGCTCGAGAAGCCGGTTGAGCCGCTTCAACCCGAGCACGAGACCCAGACGCTGGGGCGGAGCGCCGATGCCCATCTTGGTGCCGCCGCCCCACGGC
>JBKPBU010000250.1:0-1886 GCA_046727015.1 Candidatus Methylomirabilota bacterium
AATGTCGGCAATAGCCTGGTGCCCCTCATCGAGCGCGACCAGCTGCCCACGCTGTTCCTCACCACCCCGGACGACCTCACCAAGCGCAAGATCGCCAAGTGGCTCCTCCGCTCGAACTTCGCGGCGAGCCAGATCATGCACCCGCTGGGCGACTACGCGGCGAAGACGCTCAAGTACCGCCGGGTAGCGACCATCGCCATGGACAACCCCTTCGGGCACGAGGAGATCGGCGGCTTCCAGCGTGTCTTCGAGGACAGCGGGGGCAAGGTCGTCCAGAAGATCTGGGTACCGCTGAACGCGCTGGACTTCGCGCCGTTTTTGGCCCAGGTCCCGCCGGACGTCGACGCCGTCTGCGCGGTCTTCGTGGCGGGCCAGGCCGTGCGCTTCGTCAAGCAATACGGAGAGTCCGGACTCAAGGGCAAGATCCCGCTCATCGGCACCGGCGTGATGACCGACGAGAGCGCGCTCCGCGGCAGGGGGGACGAGGCCATCGGCATCGTGGGCGCGCTTCTGTGGAGCCCGACCCTCCAGAATCCCGCCAACCAGTCGTTCATGAAGCTGGCCGAGGCGAAGTTCGGGAGAACGCCCGCCTACTTCCATGCCGTCATGTACAGCTCTGGGCGCTGGATCGCCGAGGCGGCGCAATCTCTGAACGGCCAGGTGGAGGACCGCGAGAAGCTCGTGGCGGCCATCCGCCGCGCCATCGAAGCCACTCCCGATCCCCGCGGGCCCATCAAGCTCGACGAGTACGGCAATCCGACAGAGAACGTGTACATCGTCCGCGTGGACAAGCAGGGCGGCAAGCTCGTCAACACCATCGTGCACACCTATCCGCTCGTCTCGCAGTTCTGGACCTACAAGCCGGAGGAGTTTCTGAAGAACCCCGCCTACTCGCGCGACTATCCGCCTCTCAAGCCCTGACAGGCGGCCGCGTGCGCTTCGGGTTCTTCTTCTGGCCGCACACGCCCGAGTACACGGCTCGCATGGCGCGTCTCGGGGACGACTACGGCTTCGACATGGTGGGCATCGCCGATACGCCGGGCAATGCCATGGACCCGTGGGTCGCCATGACGCTGGCCGCCTCCGCCACCTCGCGCGTCCGGCTTGCCACCTGCGTCACGAACCTGGTCACCCGCCATCCGTCCATCACGGCCTCCGCGGCGGCGTCGGTTGACATCTCCTCGGGCGGCCGCACCATCCTGGGCATAGGCGCGGGGCATAGCGGCGTCACCAATGTCGGCGCTGCTCCCGCGGGTCCCGAGGCGTTGCGCGAAGGCATCGCCTTCCTCAGAGAGGTGCTGAGCGGCAAGGCGGCCTCGTGGCGGGGGGTCGACGCTCACCTACCCTGGGTGCGCAGGCGCGTGCCCGTCTACGCGGCGGCCTCGGGGCCCATGGCCCTTCGCGTGGCCGGCGCGGTGGCCGACGGCGCCTTCGTGAACTATGGCCTCGGGCGCGAGCACGTCAGCCACGCGCGGACCCTGATGGAGGCGGGGGCCAAGGAAGCGGGACGGCCGGCCGGCGATCTCGACGTGTGGTCCATCGCCTGCCTCGACGTGAGCGAGAGGCGCGAGGCCGCCCTCGAGACGCTCGGCAATATTCTCGGCTTCGTCGCCGCGTATATCCTGGGGCCCGATCCCGAGGGGCGCGGCGTCCCGCCCGAGCTGGTCTCCGGCGTGCGCGAGCTTCGCCGGAGCTACACCACGCGACAGCGCGAGATGGATCCCGCCCTGGTGAAGCGGCTCGGGCTCTTCGACTATCTCCGGGCGCGGCTGGCCATCGCGGGCACCCCGGATGACTGCATCGGCCAGGCACGCGCCGCCGCCGCCGCGGGAGCGACACAGCTCATGTTCACGGTCAGCCTCGCCGCCGATCCCGTGCGCACCGTG
>JBKPBU010000251.1:0-12567 GCA_046727015.1 Candidatus Methylomirabilota bacterium
GTCGACATGGAGCACTCGTCGTTCTCCATGGAGACGGTTGCCGACATGGCGACGCTGGCGCGCGCGCTCGACTTTCCCATGGTGGTCCGGCCACCCGAGGGCAATCGCGAGTGGATCACGCGCCTGCTCGACGCCGGCGTGTGGAATCTTCACATCCCGCAGGTCGACACCCCGGAGCAGGCGGCCGCGGTCGCCGCGTGCTGCCGCTACGCTCCGCTGGGCGAGCGCGGGATGTACGGCTTCGGCCCGCACACGGAGTACCGGACGCTGCCCCCGACCGAGCACATGGCCGCTGCGAACGCCCGCGTGCACGTCACCATCATGCTGGAGAGCAAGCGGGCGTTCGAGCGCCTCGACGAGATCGCGTCGGTCCCGGGCATCGACGCGCTGACGCTGGGGCCGACCGACCTTGCCCAGGATCTGGGGGTGCTGGGCACCTCCTCGCAGCGCGAGGCGCTGGACGAGTACCGCCGGCGGCTGGTGGCGGCCGCGGTCAAGCACGGCAAGGCGGTGGCGATGATCACCGACAGCGTGGAGGGCGTCCGCCAGATGATCGCGGTCGGCGCCACCATCATCAACTACGGGTCGGATGCGGGCGTGCTCCGCTCGACGTATGCGTCGGTGGTCGAGGAGATCCGGCGCGCGCAGCCCGCGCGGTCGGCGTAGCGGGAAGGCGTTCTACAGGTACTTGGTCGGCGCGATGATGGTGCGCCACATGTGCGCGGTCGGACTGCCGTCGAAACCCAGTCCTTCCTTCGGCTGCCGGAAGTTCCGGCCCACGATGTCCGTGAACTCCTCGAGGCGCACCTGCACGGTGGGATCGAACGAGTAGAGGTCGTTGACACAGATGAGGCGGGAGGTCATGTACCACTTGTGCTCGCGCGCCTCGCGGTAGGCCCGCTCGATGTAGGGCTCGGGCTTGTAGTCCGGTCCGAACAGCTTGACGTACATGTCCGGATAGCGGTACCCGACCGACTCGTCCGCGAAGAAGCGGAGTGCCTGGTGATACCGGATGGCCCAGCTCACTTCCTCATCCACGTAGGGCTCGAGGAGCTGGGCGGCCCAGTAGCCGTGGTCGCTCCGGATGAATCCCGCGATGGCGATGTCGTGCAGCAGACAGGCCAGGATCACCTTCTCGCTCGCATCGTTCTTCTGCGCGAGCCGCGCGCTCTGGAGCATGTGGTTGGCGGGGGCGAAGCGGTACTTGAAGAAGTCGAGGATGGTCGGCTTCTCGGGCATGCGGGGCAGGCGCGGATCGGCCGCCATCAGGCGGAGCTTGCCCTCGTCGGGGGGTCGCGTGACCGGCTTCGTGGGGTCGAGCTCGCCGGAAGTGTACAGGACAGACTTGACGATGACGCGATCCAGCTCCGCGCTCATCGCCCGCTCGGCTGCCTCGGCCCGCTCAAGCGTCGTCATGACGCTGATCATCGGTCAGGCGGCCGCCCGCTGTCAAGTTCCAGAGGGGCGCGACGGCCGCGGGCACGAAACGTATTGACAGGGAAGTGACGGCCGTCCCAGACTTGTCGCCAGCCCCATGAAGAACATCGTCATCTGCGCCGACGGCACCGGCAACACCACGGTCAAGGGCCGCGGGACGAACGTGTTCAAGCTCTACGAGGTGGTGGATCAGGCCAGCCACCGATGGACGCCGGGGGTGACACCGCAGGTCGCCCTGTATCACGACGGCGTGGGGACGGAAACGTTGAAGTGGTACCGCGTGCTGACCGGCGCCACCGGCCTCGGTCTGAGCCGCAACGTGAAGCAGCTGTACGGCGAGCTCGCGCGCGTCTACGCGCCGGGCGACAAGATCTTCCTGTTCGGATTCAGCCGCGGCGCCTTCACCGTCAGAACCCTCGCCGGCCTCATTCACGCGTGCGGGATCCTCGATCTCTCGAAGTACCGGACGAACGCGGCCTTCAAGGCCGGCATCGAAGAGGCCTACCGGGAATATCGCCAGCAGTACAACAGCTGGCTCACCGCGATCTTCCACAAGACGAAGAAGCTCGACGCGGCCCGCCTCGCGGAGCTGCGCTCGCGTTTTTCGGTTGCGATTCCGGAATTCCAGCCCGGGGCCCCGGGCAAGCTCATCGAGTTCGTGGGCGTGTGGGACACCGTCGACGCGGTCGGCCTGCCCATCGCCGCCGCGGAATTCGTGAACCGGGTGATCTACGCGTTCAAGTTTCCCGACCGCACCTTGAACATGTCGGTGGCGCACGCGTGCCACGCCCTCGCCCTCGACGAGGAGCGCGAGAGCTTCGCCCCCGTGCTGTGGGACGAAGCGAAGACCACGAACCCCGAAAGAGTCGAGCAGGTGTGGTTCGCGGGCGTCCACTCCAACGTCGGCGGCGGCTACCCGCGCCAGGGAATGTCGCTGGTCCCGCTCGACTGGATCATGTCGAAGGCGGAGGCGGCGCCCCACAACCTGCGCTTCGTCCCCGCCGAGCGGCTGATGTACCGCTTCCATGCGGACGTGGACGACAAGATGTACGACTCGCGCGCCGGGGTCGGCGTCTTCTATCGGTGGCTCCCGCGCGACGTCCAGAAGCTCTGCGCCACCAATGATGTGACACCGCGGGTGCACCGGAGCGTATTCGAGCGCATCGCGCGCAACACGGAGGGATATGCTCCCGGTTCCGTCCCGCCGGACCCTGAAGTGATCTCCACCACCCAGCCGCCGGCGGTGACCGACACGATTCGCGCGCTCGTCCGGGGCCACCATGGGAGGCAGGGGCCGCTCATCGAGCGCGAAGCGGCGACGCAACGCGTGGGACGCTGGGCGTACTGGCTCTTCGTCTACGGTGTCCTCATCACGGTGTTCTTCATGCTCAAGGGGTTCGTCGTGAGCGCGCTGAACGGCACCAGCACGTGGCGGGAGGTGGGGTCGAAGGTCGCGGACACCATCATCAGCTCGAAGTGGCTGGGCCTCGCGCTCAAAGCCCTGTGGGACCACCCCTGGCTGATCGCCTGGCTCGTCATCACGTTCGGGGTGGCGATGGCGGTCGACCAGCGGCTCGACCGGGTCTACTCGCAGTTCTGGCACGACGGCGACATGCGTCTCAAGCTCCGCAAGGCGCTCGGCCTCGGCTGAGCCCGGGTCCGTCGCGCCGCCCGCCGCGGCGGCTTCCTCCCGGTGTATCTTGGTGAGGCACATCCATGTACCTCGACCGCCGGCTCTGGGCATTCACGCGCGGCGTGCGCGCGCGCATCGTGGGCACCGTGCTGCTCGGCCTCCTTGCCGTCGGGGCGGGGATCGCGCGCCTGGCTCTCTTCGGCTGGCTCCTCGGCCGGGTCATCATGGGCGCGCCGCTGCGCTCGCTGCTGCCCCTCATGACGCTGGCCGCCGCCGCGGTCGTGCTCCGCGGCGCCCTCGACTACTGGCGCGCCATGGCGGCGCACCGGACCGCCGCGCGCGTGCAGACCGCGCTCCGCCAGGCCATCTACGCGCGCGTCACCGCCCTGGGCCCCGCGCATTTCACCCGTTCCCGCACCGGCGACGTGATCCTGTCAATGGTGGAGGGCGTGCAGCAGCTCGAGGTCTATTTCGGCCAGTACCTGCCGCAGCTCGCCGTGGCCGCCCTCACCCCGCCGCTCATCTTCGCCTTCGTCGCCTTCGTGGATCTGCCGGTCGCGCTCGTGCTGCTCGCGGCCGCGCTGGTGACGCTCATGGCGCCGTCCATCTGGCACCGGAAGGACAATCGGAAGAGTCTCGCGCGCCAGAAGGCCTATTCCGCCTTCGGCGCGGAGTTCCTCGACTCCGTCCAGGGCCTGGCCACTCTCAAGGCCTTCGGCCAGAGCAGCGCGCGGGGGCGTCTGCTGGAAGAGAAAGGCCATGCCCTTTTCCACAGCACCATGGGTGTGCTCGGCGCGAATACATTCGCCCGCGGCATCACGGACACGGGCATGGCGGTGGGCGCGGCGGCGGCGCTGGGTCTCGGCGCGTGGCGGGTGCAGGCGGGAGAGATGAGCCTGGGCGCGCTTCTCGTCGTCCTGATGCTGGGCATCGAGGTCTTCCGCCCCCTCCGCGAGCTGCGCGTGGTCCTCCACCAGGGGATGCTCGGCATCTCCGCCGCGGGCGGCATCATCGAGATCCTCGAGGCCGAGCCCCTGGTCCGAGACACCGAGAGGCCGCTGCTCGACACGACGGCGCTCGCGCCCACCGTGACCTTCGAGGGCGTGACGTTCTCCTATCCCGGCGGTCGCCACGCCGCTCACGACGATCTCTCCTTCGAGGTCAAGGCGGGGGAGCGCGTCGGCATCGTGGGGCCGAGCGGCGCGGGCAAGTCCACCGTCGCCCGGCTCCTCCTCCGCTTCTACGACCCGGAGCGGGGGCGCGTCATGATCGGCGGCTGCGACCTGCGCGACCTCACCCTCGATCAGCTCCGCGGCCTCATCGCGGTGGTGAGCCAGGACACCTATCTCTTCCACGGCACGGTCGCGGAGAACCTCCGCATGGGCAAGCCGGGCGCCACGCCGGCCGAGCTCACGGCGGCCGCCCGCGCCGCCAATGCGGAGGAGTTCATCACGCGGCTGCCTCAAGGCTACGAGACGGTCGTGGGCGAGCGCGGCGTCCGGCTCTCCGGCGGCCAGCGCCAGCGGATCGCGATCGCGCGCGCCCTCTTGCGCGATGCCCCCATCCTCCTCCTGGACGAAGCGCTCTCCGCGGTGGATGCCGAGAGTGAGGCGGTGATCCAGGAAGCGCTCGACCGGCTCATGGAAGGCCGGACGACCTTGATCTTCGCGCACAGGCTCTCGAGCGTGATCGGCGCCGACCGGATTCTCGCCCTCGAGGCCGGGCGCGTGGTGGAGACCGGCACGCACGCGGAGCTCATGAGCCTCGGCGGCGCGTACCATCGATTGATGGCCGCGCAGGCCCAGGATCAGGCGGGCCAAGGCGCCTTGCCCACCGCGCCGGGGATCGAGCCCGAGCCGATCCCGGTCGAGACGGAGGCATCCGTGTCCACCGAGCCCGAGCCGGCAGACGCGATCGTCCGGGCCGAAGGCATGGGCTGGCCCGAGCTGATCCGCGTGCTGCTCGGCATGGTCGCCGGCTATCGCGCGCGGCTCGCGCTCACGTTCGTGCTCGGCGTGAGCCGGGTGGTGGCGTTGATCGGCGTGGGCGTGCTGAGCGCGCTCATCGTCCGCGCGGTGAAACACGGCATGCCCTTCGGCGCGCTGCTGGTGGCCCTCGCGCTGGCCGCGCCGCTGGCGGGGCTCCTGCACTGGCTCGAGTCATGGCTCGCCCACGACATGGCGTATCGCCTGCTGACCGACATGCGTCTCGACATTTTCCGGAAGCTCGACGCGTTGGCGCCGGCCTACTTCACGCGGCGGCGCACTGGAGACCTCGTCGGCGTCGCGACGCACGACATCGAGCTGATCGAGTACTTCTTCGCCCACACCATCACGCCCGCCTTCGTCGCGGTGCTGGTGCCCCTCGGTGTCCTCGTCACCCTCGCGGTTTTCGGCTGGCCGATCGCGCTGGCCCTGCTTCCCTTCCTGGCCTGGGCCGCGCTGACGCCCGTGCTCGCCCGCTCCCGCATCGACCGGCTCGGCTCGCGCGCGCGCGAGGTCTCGGGCGACCTCACGGCCCACGCGGTCGACTCCGTGCAGGGGCTGGCCGAGATCGTCGCCTTCCGTCACGTGCGGGCCAGGGGCGAGGAGTTCGGCGCCAAGGCGCGCGAATACTTGCGGGTGCGCATGCCGTTTCTCCACGATCTCGCCTTGCAGACGTCGTTCCAGGAAGTGGCGACCGGGCTCGGCGGACTCGCCGTCGTGGGCGCGGGCGCGGCGCTGGTGTCCGCGGGGCGGCTGGACAGCGCCATCGTTCCGCTCCTCACGCTCCTCGCCCTGTCCGCCTTCGTGCCCGTCTGGGAGATCGCTCAGGTGGGCCGCCAGCTCGCCGATACGCTGGGCTCCGCGAGGCGCGTCCACGCCGTGCACGTCGAGCCGGTGCCCGTGACCGATGGCCCCGGCGTTCGCGCGGGTGCTGTCTCGGGGCCGGCGCTCGAGATGTCGCTCGTGAGCTTCACCTATCCCGGCCGCCGGCGGCGCGCGCTGACCGAGGTCACGTTCGCCGTCCCGCGCGGGAGCACGGTGGCCCTCGTGGGACCCTCGGGTGCCGGCAAGACCACCGTGGCCAGCCTCTTTCTCAGGTTCTGGGACCCCGACTCGGGGACGGTGCGGCTGGACGGTCACGATCTGCGCGAGTACGGGCTCGACGAGCTGCGCCGCCGCATCGCCCTGGTGGCGCAGGACACGTACCTCTTCAACGACACGCTGCGGAACAATGTGCTGCTCGCGAGACCTGACGCGACCGAGACGGAGGTCATGGCCGCCGTGGAGCAGGCCGCCCTCACCGAGTTCGTGGAGGGCCTGCCCGACGGGCTCGAGACCGTCGTGGGCGAGCGCGGGGCGCAGCTCTCGGGCGGCCAGCGCCAGCGCGTGGCCATCGCGCGCGCCTTTCTCAAGGATGCGCCCATCCTGATCCTCGACGAGGCGACGTCGCACCTGGACGCCGTCAGCGAGCAGGCGGTCCGCGGAGCGCTGGATCTCCTCGCGCGCAGCCGGACGACGCTGGTGATCGCGCACCGGCTCTCCACGGTGCGCAACGCCCACCGGATCATCGTCCTCGAGGACGGGCGCGTGGCCGAGACCGGCACGCATCGCGAGCTCCTCGACAAGGGCGGCTTGTACGCGCATCTCGTCTCCCGCCAGCTCGCCAGCGCCTCCGGCCCGCCGGATAACTGACGCCGACTGCTCTCGGGATTGCGTTCGCGAGGGCGGTCGCGGACAATCGGCGCGATGGAGACGCTCTCGGCCGGCACGCGCCAGAAGGCTTTGGCGCTCAACCTCGACAAGAGCAAGTACGGCACCATCGCCGAGATCGGCGCCGGCCAGGAAGTGGCGCGCTGGTTCTTTCTCGTGGGCGGCGCGGCGGGCACCATCGCCAAGAGCGTCTCCGCCTATGACATGGCGGTGAGCGATGCGATGTACGGCTCCGCCCAGCGCTACGTCAGCCGCCAGCGCCTGCAGGCCATGCTCGAGCACGAGTTCTCCCAGCTCCTCGAGCGGCTCGGGTCCGCCAAAGGCGACGGCACCACCTTCTTCGCCTTCGCGGATACCGTCGCCACGCGGAGCTACACGCACCAGGGGGACGGGCGCGGCTGGATGGGCGTGCGCCTCCAGACCCGGCCACTCGAGGTGCCGTCCGACGTCATCGTCCACGTCAACCTCAAGGACACGACGGCGACGCGTCAGCAGGAGGCGCTCGGCGTGCTGGGCGTCAACCTGATCCACGGCGCGTACTACCGCCACGCGGAGCCGGACGGTCTCATCGGCTCGCTCATGGATGAGCTCTCGCGCGAGCGCGTCGACGTGGACATGATCAGGTTCTCCGGCCCCGCCTTCGACGGCGTGGACAACCGGCTCATGAGCCTGCAGCTGGTCGAGCAGGGGCTGACCGACGCGGCGATGTTCACCGCGGCGGGGGAAGTGGTCCAGCCCTCCGACGTGTTCTACAAGAAGCCCATCCTCGTCGAGCGGGGCACCTTCAGGCCCGTGACGAAGCTCACGCTCGACCTCCTCGCCGGAGCCCGCGAGCAGTTCATCGAGGAGCCGGCCGTCAAGGGGCAGGAGCCCGTGGTCTTGATGGAGATGACGCTGCGCGACCTCGCCTCCGGGCCGGAGGTGGATCACGCCGACTTCCTGGCCCGGGCGGATATCCTCGGCACGCTCGGCCACGACGTGCTCATCTCCCGCTTCGATCGGTACTATCAGCTCTCCGACTACCTCGCCGCCTACACGAACCGGATGATCGGGATCGCGCTCGGGCTGCCGAGCCTCGCGAACATCGCCGACGAGTCGTACTACGGGGACCTCGCCGGAGGCATGCTCGAGTCCGCCGGGCGATTGTTCAAGCGCTCGGTGAAGGTATACGCCTACCCGCTCCTCGACGCCGCCAGCGGTCGCGTCGTCACGGTCGAGACGCTGCCGGTGCAGGCCGCGTGGCGGCACCTGCGCGACTTCCTTCTGGAAACGGGGCACCTCGTGCCGATCCGCCGCTACGACGAGCGCCTCCTGTCTATCTTCACGAAGGACGTCCTCGCCCGCATACAGTCAGGCGATGCGGCGTGGGAGACCATGGTTCCGCCTGTCGTCGCCCAGACCATCAAGGCCAAGCGCCTCTTCGGCTACGCGCAGGCTCCGGAGCGAGCATGAGCCTTCTCGAGCGCCTCCGCGCCCTCGTCACGCTCACGCGCTTTCAGGCGATCGTGGGCATCACGGCCGGCTTCCTCTCGATCGGCGCCACGGTCTGGGGCATCCTCTTCGCCACGCGGGCGCCCCACAGCGGCGAGGTTCTCTTGATCGTCCAGGAGGCACGGAGCGACAAGCCCCTCGCCGCCGCGACGGTCGAGCTCCTCACGCCGAAGGACGCGCTCATCACCACGCTCGTTGCCAAGGACGGCCAGGCGCGACAGAAGCTGACGGAAGGCGCCTATCGCCTTCGCGTGAGCCATCCCGGCTTCACGACGGAGGTGCGCCAGATCCAGGTGGTTCCGGGACAGAACCAGGAGATCCGCATCCACCTCGCCGCCCGCCCCGCGGACAAGGCCTCGTCGGGAGACAGGGCCTCGCTCCTCGACAGGGCGACGCAGGACATCAGGAAGCTGTTTCGTTGAGCCCCAGGTCGCGCGTGACCGTGATCGTGCCGATGCTGGCGCTGCTGCTCTGCGTCCTGCCGGGCGTGGCCCGCGGCCAGGTGTTCATCGCGTCGCGCCCCGATCCGGACTTCCGCATCGGACCGCTGTTCGTGTCGGTGTCGGTGAAGCCGGAGGACGTCAAAGCGCCGCAGGGCCCCCAAGCGCCGCAGCGCCCCCAAGCGCCGCAGGCTCCCCAAGCGCCGCAGGCACCCCAAGCGCCGCAGGCACCATTGAACGTGGTGGTGTCGTGGAGCCTGGTCTTGCCTCCGCACCGCGAGGCGGCGGATGTGGCCCAGGACCTCTATCTCATGTGGCCGGGCGAGGTGGCCGGCACACCGGGCACGACCGGCACCGATCCGGATCTCCTCCACCGCCTGGGCGAGGGGGGTTTCCGCGTCAAGGAGAGCGGCCGGCTGCGCCTTCTGGCGCGCAGTCGAACCGACATGGGCACGGGCACGAGGACGGGGTTCGTGACGCTGGGCGAGGCGCCGTTCGTGACCTTCGTCCGGGAGGGCGGGCCCGCCGGGGCTCGGGGCGCTGCCATTGTCCGGATTCCCTGGAAGCCGGAGATGGCGAGCCTGGACTGGCTCGTCAGGCTCGAGATCCCGGTCCGGGAAGTAGTCGTGGCGACGCGCGTCAGCTGGATCGAGGAGACGTTCTGGGGTCGGCGGTACGTCCTCACCCTGGGCTTCGGAGACGTCGGCTACGCTTCTCTCTACCCCCTGTATTTCGGCGCGCGGGATCGGGTCGTTCCGCTGGCCCGGGATTTCTCCATGCTGCAGGTCAATTTCTCCAACGCCGCCCACCTGAAGGTCGAGGAGCTCATCCCCGCCACGGCCACCCGGCACTTGAGTGAGACACGGGCCGACACGGAGACGTTCCGGCTCCCTCTCGTCGCCTCGGAAGGCCTGGCGCCACAGCAGCTGAAAATCCGGTTCGCCTACTTCTCGGGCCGGTTGCCATGGCGGCCCATCCTGATCTCGGCGCTTCTGCTCGGGCTCGGGAATCTTACCGGTCCGCTGTTCCTCGCGCTGGGGCGGCGGCTTGCCCGGACGTTCCGAGCGCGCATTCACGTGGGGCGACCGGACGAGGCCGGCCGGCAGAGCGGCACGATTCCGCCCCGCGATGCGCTCGCGCGGGTCCGTCCCGGCGTGACGACCTACGAGGAGGTCCTGCGGCTCTTCGGCCCGCAGGCCGAGGAGCACGAGCGGTTGCCGTCCAGCGAGACGCGGACGCTCGTCTACCGGGGACAGCGGGTGGTGCCCCACCGCCGCCGCTCCTTCGGCTGGTTCGCCACGGTCAGCCACTGGGAGGTCGAGGACCACGAGGTCCAGATCGATTTCGAGCGGGACCTGGTGCGCGACGTCCAGGCGCGCATCCGTCGGTCTCAGCCGGCGGTCAGGTCTTGAATTCACACATTCGTGACGACGCGCGCCGCGGATCCTGTGAAGCTGGAAGCCCGGGCGGTGCATCCACGCCGGGGAGACCAGGAGACGACCGATGAGGTGGAGGACCTATGCGCTGCTAATCGGGATGGCGGCCGGTCTCCTGGCGGCCAGATTCCCCGCGGCGGCGGAGGCCGCGACGGAGTCAGAGCTCCAGTCGGCCGTCTTCCGTGCCAAGCCGGCGGTGGTGATGATCGCGGTGCGGATCGGGGCGACGGCGACCGTGCGTTGCGGCAGCGGGGCGACCGTGGCTATCCGCCCGGGAGCGATCGGCGAGCTGGGAAGCGGCGCCATCATTCACCCGGATGGCTGGATCGTCACGAACGGCCACGTCGTCCAGCCGTACCAGGAGGGCGCCGACAGCGCGTTCGCGGTCGAGCTCCTCGAGAATGCGGTGGCGTCCGCGTGCGCTCCCGAGCTGGAAGGCCTGCCCGGCCCTGCGCGTGCGCAACGCATCCGGGCGCTCGCCGCGACTTCCGAGAACCGCCGCGGCCTCAACGTCGAGCGGTCGCTCGAGGTGCATCTCTCCAATGGCAAAGCCTACCCCGCCGAGGTCAAGTTCTACAGCCCGCCCGCCTACGCGATCGTCGGCACGACCACCGATGCCTCCGGCAACGAAAGAAAGGAGCATGGCCGCGACGTCGCCATGTTGAAGATCGAGGACAAGGAGCTGCCCGTGGTCCGCCTGGCCAGGCACAGCACGGACCTACACCTGGGCCAGGCGCTGTTCGTGATCGGCTTTCCCGGTGTCGTCGTCTCGCACGAGCTGCTGAGCCGGTCCACGCAGTACGAGCCCTCGATCACGACCGGCCGCGTCTCGGGCTTCAAGCAGGACATCGGTGGCCAGCGCGTCATCCAGACCGACGCCGCCATCATCCAGGGCAACAGCGGCGGCCCGGTCTTCGACGATCGCGGCCTGGTGATCGGCGCGGCGACGTTCACCTCGCTCCAGGGCGAGCAGGTCGTCCAGGGCTTCAATTTCCTCATCCCGATCGAGACCATCCAGGAAGCGGCGAAGAAGGCGGGCGTCACGCCGAAGGGCGACAGCAGGTTCACGCGGCTCTGGAACCACGGAGTGGATCTCTACATCCGCGACCTCCACTACCGCGCCTACAGCAACATGAGCGCTGCGAACCGGATTCACCCGGGCTTCCCTGACGTCGAGCGCGTGCGCGAGGACTGCGACATCAAGCACAAGGAGCAGGGGTACCTCCACCGCGAGGAAGTGCAGTGGGGCGTGATGGGCGTGGGGCTCCTCGGCATGGTGGCCGGCGTCTGGTTCGGCGGGCGACGTGCCATGTCCGCGGCGCAGCGAAACCTTCGGCGCATCATCCGCGAAGAGCTGGACAGCCAGGGCAAGCACTAGGAATTTTCCTCCTCAGTGACGTCTGTGCGAGGCCGGCACCCCATGTCGTGATACCGTCCCAAGCGCGCGATGGACGTTCCCGTCGGGATTCGCCATCACCTCGTGCTCGTGGGCGGCGGGCACAGCCATGTCGAGGTGCTGCGGGACTGGGCGCGCGAGCCCGTGCCCGCCGCCCGGCTCACCGTCCTGGTGGACCGTCCCACCGCCGTGTACTCAGGCATGGTGCCCGGCTTCGTGGCCGGGCAGTACCGGCTCGACGAGATCGAGATCGACGTGCGTGGCCTCGCGCAGCGGGCGGGCGGCGCATGGGTGGGCGCGAAGGCGACACGACTCGACACGCGCGAGCGGCGGCTCCACGTCGAGGGAGCGGCAAGCCTCTCCTACGACACCGTATCGTTCGACGTGGGCTCGACCGTGTCGGGCCTCGACCTTCCTGGCGTCAAGGAGCACGCGCTCCGGACTCGTCCCATCGCCGACTTCGTGCGCTCGGTGGACATGCTCATCGAGCGCGCACGGGGACGCCCGGGCTTCCGGCTCGTCGTGGTGGGGGCGGGGGCGGGCGGCGTCGAGCTGGCCTTCGCGTTCAGCGCGCGTTTCGTGCGCGAGGGATTGCGGGGAGCATCGGTCCTGCTTCTCGAAGCGGGTCCGCGCGTCCTGGCCGGCTACCCGGATTCGGCGGCGCGCCGCATCGAGCGCAATGCGCGCGCCCGCGGGATCGTAGTCCGGTGCGGGGCGAGAGTGGCCGAGGCCCATGCGGACCGGCTCATGCTCGAGAGCGGAGAGACTCTGCCCTGCGACGTTTTCGCCTGGGTCGCGGGGGCGGCGAGCCTGCCGCTCTTCGACGGCGCGGGGCTCGAGCGGGATGCGCGGGGGTTCGTCAAGGTGCGCGAGACGCTACAGGCGGTGGGACACGACGAGATCTTCGCTACGGGCGACTGCGCGAGCCTCGTCACGGCACCCGATCTCGCCAAGGCGGGCGTGTACGCGGTGCGCGAGGGGCCCGTGCTCGCGCGCAATGTGAGAGCGCGCCTCACCGGGCGGCCGCTCGCGCCCTACC
>JBKPBU010000252.1:0-5231 GCA_046727015.1 Candidatus Methylomirabilota bacterium
GGCTTGCTCGAGGCCGAGTCGCGGCTGAGCGTCGAGACGCGCGCCGCGCTGGCCGGCCTGGGGCACAACGTGGCCGAGTGGCCGGACTGGGATTGGCGTGCGGGGGCCGTGTGCTGCGTGGTCGCCCGCCCTGACGGCATCCTGATGGGCGGAGCCGACCCCCGACGGGGAGCGCACGCGATCGGCTGGTAGGGTTCTCAGCGACGGCTAGGCCGCTGCTTTAGGGCCGGCGGCGTACGCCGAGAGTAGCGACTGCAGATTGAACGGCTTGGTGATGACGAAGTCCACGATCGCGCTCGTCTCGCCGACCAGACCTTCGCTCTCGTCCCAGCCCGTCATGAGCCCCACGCGCAGCTGCGGCCAGCGCGCCCGAACCGCGCGCGCCACCTCCGACCCCGTCATCCCCGGCATGCCCAGGTCGGTCAGCACGAGATCGACCGGCTGCCCGGCATCGAGCCAGGCCAGCGCTTCCTTCCCGCCCGCGGCCTGAAAAGCCGTGTGGCCCGAGGTGCCGAGCATGTCGGCGAGCGCCGAGCGCACCTCGGGCTCGTCGTCCACGAGCAGCACGCGCAGCTGGGCCGTTGACGCCGGCGCAGTCACCGCGCGGCTGGGAGCAGAGACGGCCGCCGCGATCGGCGGCAGGGTGATGTGCACCGTGGTCCCGCGTCCCGGGGTACTGTCGATCTCGAGCTTGCCGTTGTGGCGCTGGACGATCCCGTAGGTGACCGAGAGCCCCAGCCCCGTGCTCTTGGGACCCTTGGTCGTGAAGAATGGGTTGAGCGCGCGCTCGCGCACCTCCTCCGACATGCCCACCCCGGCGTCCGACACGTCGCAGTGCACGCCCTCGCTGTCGGCCCACGTCTTCACTCCGAGCCGCCCGCCGTTCGGCATCGCGTCAATGGCGTTGAGGACGAGGTTCATCAAGACCTCGCGCAGCGGCGCGTATTCCCCGGCCACGGGTCGGATCTTGCCGAGGTCGAGAGCGGTGTCGATGCGGATCTGCCGCAGCAACGCCTCGTTGTGCCATCGCGGGCGTGTCAGGTCGAGCACCTCCTGCGCGAGCTGGTTGAGATCCACCGGCATGGCGCGGGAAACCGGCTGCACGCGGCTGAAGCGCTGGACGCGGCGGACCACCTCGGCACCGTCCTCCGCGGCCCGCTGGACGATCTCGAGATAGCGGCGCGCCTCGGGCTCCGCCACCTTGACGAGCAGGGTCTCGAGCCGGCCGAGGATGACGGCGAAGAGATTGTTCAAATGGTGGGCCATGCCCGAGGCGAGCTTGCCGAGGGCGGAAAGCGTTTCGCCGCGCACCAGCTGGGCCTGGGTCGCCCGCAGGTCGTCCACCACGTTCTGCAGCTGCCCCGCCGACTCCTGCGCCTCCTGGAGCAGGCGCGCATTGTCCACGGCATAGCCGATGTAGGTCAGAAGCGCGGTCAGGAACTGGAGATCGGTCGGGCTGAACGGCCGCGGCGTGGGCGGCGTGGTGCCCGCGTCCTCCCTCTTGGCGAGGTTGATCACGCCGATGATGCGGTCGCCCACGCGCACCGGCATGCAGATGAAGGAGCCCGTGCCGTACTTGGGGTCGTTGGTCCTGGCGAAGCGCGCATCCTTCTCGATGTCGTCGACGATGACGGCGTCGCCCAGCTCGGCGACCTTGCCCGCCACCCCCTCTCCCAGCCGCACCTCCGCCTGGTCGTGGACCTCGCCGGGCAGCCCGCGGGAGGCCGCGATGCGCAGCGTCTTCCGCTCTTGATCGAGCAGCATGATCGAGCCGATGTTGGCGTGGACCGCGCGCATCGTGCTCTGGAGGACGGAGGCGAGCAGATCCTCGATCTTCGGGATGCGGGTGGACATCTCGACCAGCTCGTTGAGCGTGCCCAGCTTGAAGACGAGGTCCTCGAGTCGCTGCGTCGAGGCCCGGAGATCCTCCAGCATCTGGTGGAAGGCGCCCGCCAGCTGGCCGATCTCGGCGACCTGGCCGAGGCCCGGCAGGCTTGCCGCCGCCTCGCTCGCGTCCGGCACCTCCTGGTCCGCGGAGGTGGGTCCCTTGATGTTGACCGCCAGCCGGGCGATCTGGTCGACCAGCCGCCGGAAGACGACAAATCCCAGGCAGGCGATGACGAGGGCCATGAGGGCCGCGAACTGGGCCTCGGTCCTGGTGATGAGTTCCGAGACCGAGAGGAAAGCGACGAAGAGCAGCAGCGGCAGCAGGGCCACCAGGACAAAGATGACCGCGGCCGCCTCTCGGAGGCTCATCGCCCTGGACACGAAACCGGGAAGCTTCATTGGTGGTTCTGTCTACTGTAGAATCCCGGCGGACGCTTCTGCAAGGGAACTTATCAGCCAAATCAGCCACGAAAGGGAGATCCATGCACAAACCCCGGCACAATCCCCAGCACAATCCCCAGCACAATCCATTGTCGCGCAGGGAAGTCCTGAAATTCGGGGCCTTTACCACCGTGGGCGGCGTCCTGACCCCCGGTATCTCGATGGCCCAGGCCATCGTGACCGACGCCAAGGGCATCGTCGCCCGGGACATCCAGCTGCAGGTCGGCGGCACGGCCATCCCGGGCTACGATGCCCGCCCCGAGAAGGCCGGACGATACCCGATCGTCGTCGTGATCTCCGGTTTCACCGGAAACAGCGAGCAGAACAAGGACGTCGTGCGGCGATTCGCCCAGGCCGGCTACTACGCGATCGCCCCCGAGCTCTACCACCGGGAAGGCGGCATGCAGGGCAAGAACTTCCAGCAGATGGGCGAGATCTCGGAGAAGGTCACGCGTGCCCAGTACCTCGGCGACATAGGCGCCGCCGCCGACTACGCCAAGCAGCAGCCGTGGGCGCGGGCGGATCGGCTGGGCGTGACGGGATTCTGCGGCGGGGGGGCCCTGACGCTCCACTTCGCCGCGGAATACCCGGGGGTCGCGGCCGCTGCTCCGTGGTACGGTCACCTCAAGCGCACGTTTTCCGACGCGCCGGGCGTGGATGCCTTCAGCCTCGCGGACAAGATCAAGGCGCCGGTGCTAGGACTCTACGGCGAGGCAGACCCGGGCATCCCGGCGGATGACGTCAAGCGGTTCGAGGGGGAGCTCAAGAAGCGAGGCGTCCCCGCGGAGGTCATCCTGTATCCGGGGGCGCCGCACGCGTTCTTCTCCGACGACCGGCCGCAGGTCTACAGGAAGGAAGCGTCGGAGGACGCCTGGAAGCGGTGCGTGGCGTTCTTCGACAAGTACCTCAAGGCCTAGGGGGGTGTGAGCACGAATCGCGAGCCGACGGCATCCACGTATCTCGGGCTGTTCTTCGTCGCGCTCGCGACCGTGATGTACGAGATCGTCCTCACGCGCATCTTCAGCGTGACGATGTGGTACCACTTCGCGTTCGTGGCGATCTCCGTGGCCATGTTCGGCATGACGGTCGGCGCCATCATCGTCTACCTCCGGCCGGCTTTCTTCACGCAGGAACGGGTGGCCGAGCACCTGACGCTGGGCGCGGGGCTGTTCGCAGTCTCGGCGGTGGTGAGCTTCGTCATCTCGCTCTTCGTGCCCTTCGATGGAGAAGTAACGATCGGCGGACTCCTGTCGACCGGCCTCACCTACGCGATCATCGCCGTGCCGTTCGTCTTCAGCGGGATCTGCGTGGCCCTGGCGCTCACGAAATTCCCGCAGCGGGTGGGCACGCTGTACGCGTGTGATCTCATCGGCGCCGCCACCGGGTGCCTGCTGGTCATCGTCACGCTCAACGTGACGGACGGTCCGACCGCGGTCATCGCCGTGGGGGCCCTTGCCGGGCTCGCCGCCGTGTTCTTCGGCGCCCGCGCGACCCCCTGGCTCAGGCGGGCCTCGGTGGCGATCGCGCTGGTGCTCGGCGCCTTTGCCGCGGCTCACACGGTGCTCGTCCGCGACGAGTCGCCGCTCGTCCGCCTCCAGTGGGTCAAGGGAAGGGCCGAGCCCCGGCCTCTCTACGAGAAGTGGAACTCCTTCTCCCGCGTCACGGTGTTCGGAGACCCGACGCAACCCACGGCGCCGGCCGGCTGGGGCGTGAGCGCCACCTTTCGCCCGGAGCGCGGCGTCCGGCAGCTCTCGCTGCTCATCGATGCCTCCGCCGGCACCGTCCTCACCGGGTATGACGGCAACCCCGCCGATCTCGAGCACCTGAAATACGACGTCACGAACCTCGTGCACTACGTGCGCCAGGGTGCGCGCGTCCTGGTGATCGGCGTGGGCGGGGGACGGGACGTGCTGTCCGCGGTGCTGTTCGGTCAGCGGTCCGTGCTCGGGGTCGAGATCAATCAGGACATCATCGGGACGGTGAACGGCAAGTTCGGAGGGTTCACCGGGCACCTGGACCGTCTGCCGCAGGTTCGCTTCGTCAATGATGAAGCGCGCAGCTACATCGCCAGGCAGACGGAGCGGTTCGACATCATACAGATCTCGCTCATCGACACGTGGGCAGCCACCTCGGCGGGGGCGTTCGTCCTCACCGAGAACTCGCTGTACACGGCGGAAGCCTGGAAGCTCTTCCTCGACCGCCTCAGCCCGAACGGGATCCTCGCCGTCTCGCGGTATCACTTCCGTTCGAGACCGGATGAAACGTACCGCCTGACGTCACTGGCTCACGCGGCGTTGACACGGGCGGGCGTGACGGATCCCCGCCCGCACATCGTGATCGTCAAGCAGATCGACGCGAGCGGCCGCACGCCGGTCGGGATCGCGACGATGCTCGTCAGCCGGGCACCGTTCTCCGACCGGGACCTCGACACCATCGAAGCGGTGGCGCAGAAGATGCAGTTCGAAGTCGTGCTGAGTCCCCGGTTTTCCGCCGACGACACGTTCACCACGCTTGCCTCGGCCGGCGATCCCCGCCGGTTCCTCGCGAGCTTCCCGGTCAACATCGCGGCGCCCACCGACGACAGCCCGTTCTTCTTTCACACGCTTCGTCTCAGGAACGTGTTCGATCGGGCGAAGTCGGGACAGGAGCTCGATCACATCAACATGAAGGCCGTGTCCGTCCTGGGCGCGCTGCTCGTCGTGGTGACCGTCCTGACGCTCCTGTGCATCGTGGTGCCGCTGGCCATGACCACCGAGCGGGCGGACCTCCGGGGCAGCGTCCCCTTGCTGGTCTTCTTCGGCAGCATCGGCCTCGGGTTCATGTTCGTCGAGATCTCCCAGCTGCAGCGGCTGATCGTGTTCCTCGGCCATCCGACCTACAGCCTCTCCGTGGTGCTCTTCTCC
>JBKPBU010000253.1:0-3781 GCA_046727015.1 Candidatus Methylomirabilota bacterium
CGCCCGGAGCGTAGCCCGACGATTGACAGGTCCTCGAGCCTGCAATACTGTTCCCTCCACCAACCACCCCGGCAGGGAGGCCTCATGAGATTGCTCAGCGACGACGAGCTCAAGGCGGTGCGGCCTTCCAAGACTGCGGAATACGAGAAGGACGGCGTGGCCCGCAGCAATCTCCGCTACGGGTACGTCGTCCCGTCGCGCGGCTGCCCGTCGCGCGGCTAAAGGACCCGTCAGCATGCGTGGAGGATCGACGCGGGCCGGACGATGGGCGGTGGCCTTCATCGTGGTCCTGGCTGCATGCGCAGTGGCTCCCTCTGCCCGGGCCGCGGAGATCAAGGTGCTGAGCGCCGGCGCCGTGAAGGACATCGTGACAGAGCTCTCGGAGGCATTCCACCGGGAGACGGGCCACACGGTCGTGCTCACCACCGGGACGGCGGGAGGGATCAGGCAAAAGGTGACGGCCGGAGATCCTGCGGACGTCGTGATCGTCACGGACACCGTCCTGGCGCAGCTCGCCACCGCGGCCCTGATCGTCGTCGACAGCAAGGCCGACGTCGCTCGCACGGGCATCGGGGTCGCCGTGAAGGAGGGCGCGCCGAAGCCCGACATATCGACCCCGGACGCCTTCAAGCAAGCCGTTCTGGCCGCCAAATCGATCGTCTACCTGGATCCGGCAAGCGGGGCGACCAGTGGGATCTACTTCGCCAGCGTCCTCCAGCGACTTGGCATCGCGGACGCGGTGAAGGACAAGACGGTGCTCTGGCCGGGCGGCTTCGCGGCGGAGGCGGTGGCAAAAGGTCAGGCCGATCTCTGCGTGCACCAGATCAGCGAGATCATGCCCGTGAAGGGCGTGACGCTCGTCGGGCCGCTACCCCGCGATCTCCAGAAGATCACCACGTATTCCGCCGCGCTGTCGACGCGGGCCGCCACGCCCACCGTGGCGCGGGACTTCATCGCGTTCGTGACGCGGCCCTCGTTCAAGCCGAAGTTCGCCGCCGCCGGTCTCGACTACCGCGAGTAAGGACGCGCAGCCGTTGGCCTCGCGCCGCGTCTGGCGGACCTTGGGCGCCGCGGCCCTCGTCGCCCTTGCCGCGCCAGCGCCGGCCGCCGCCGCGTGCTCGTCCTCGAGCATCCCCCGCGACGCGCCCATGGCCCTCGTGCTCTCGGGCGGGGGCGCCAAGGGCGCCTACGAGGCGGGCGTGGCCGCGGCCTTCATGGAGCGCGGGCTGCCGATCCGGCTCGTGGCGGGCTCCTCCGCCGGCGCGCTCAACGCCGCCATGATCGCGAGCGGACGGGCCGACAGGCTCGAGACGATGTGGCGCGGGGTCACGCGCGAGCAGGTCTACACGCTGCGCACGCCGGTGATCCTCGCCGGCTTCCTGCCGGGCTGGCTCACCCTCTTCGTCCTCAACGAGACCAGCTCGCTCTTCGATCCGGCCCCGCTCCGGGACCTGATCACCGCCTCCCTCGACTTCGATGCCATCCGTGCCTCGCCGGTCCGCCTCCTGGTGACGGCCACCGATCTCGCCGGTCGCGAGAAGCGCGTGTTCGACAACCGCACGGTGACGGCGGACGCGCTCATGGCGGCCTCGGCCGTGCCCGGCCTGTTCCCGCCCGTGGAGGTTGACGGCGCGCTCCTCGTGGACGGCGGACTGACCGGCCGCGCGCCTGTGCTCGAAGCGCTCGAGGCGGACGCTTCGCTCGGTCGGGCCGTGGTGGTGATGAGCTACGCGCCGACGGAGCGCGGCGCCTCCCCCACCACCATGCGCCGGGCCCTCGAGGAGAGCTTCGAGCTCATCATGATCCAGCAGATCCGGCGCGACACCGAGCTCGCGCGGTTCCGCCATCCGGCCGTCGACGTCCAGCTCTTGACGCCCTCGCTGCCGCTCCTGCTCCGGCCGCTCGACTTCGACCGCGACGCGATCGCGCGCCTGCTCGCCCTCGGGCGCGCCGACGCCCTTGCGTGTCTCGAAGCCTGGGAGCGAAAGTGACGGGCTTCGCGGGCACGCCGCGCACCTGAGGCCGCAGTACCAGCGCGGTGGTTGTGCCGTTCGCGCTCACCGGCAGCGGACCATCTTCAGCCGCCGCGCGGTGAGGCGGGCCATGCGCGGGTCGCGCTCGACCCCGATCCACTCGCGGCCCACGCCGAGCGCGACTCGGCCCACCGTCCCCGCCCCGCAGAAGGGATCCAGCACCGCCCCGCGCTTCCGGCTCGCGAGGAGCACCGCGCGCAGTACGGGCTCCGGTGTGGCATCCCAGATGCTCTCGGGATGCGTGCGGGGCAGCGGCAACATCCAGCACAGCGTGGCCCCCGTCGGGCGCACGCGGCTCCCGGCTTTGCGGAAGCGCAAGAGGTAATTGATACGGTTGTCCCAGCGCTCGCGCGACCCGGTCTCCGCCCAGATGCCCTTGGACTGGAGGAGCCAGCCCGAGCGCCTGAGCCACCCGTTGACGAGCGCGTCGAAGCCGACCCACTCGCGCCTGTCGTGGCGATCGCCGACGACGAGCCACAGGTCGCCGTCCGGATCCAGCACGCGCCGCCACTCGCGCCCGAAGCCCACGGCCAGGCTCCGCGCGTAGCGGTCGGCGGCGGCGCGCCCCCGATCGCTGACCCAATAAGGCGGCGACGTCAGGATGACGCCCACGCTCCCGGTCGGAATCGGCGAGAGATCGCGGCTGTCCCCCTGGTAAAGCCGCGCCCGCCCGTCCCTTCTCTCGTAAGCGATCACCGGCCGGCCTTGAGATGCCCGCCGGCCTTCAGTTGGTTGACGACCTGCTCGGCGAGGCGGATCGGTTCGGGCACGCGCGTGCGGCAGCAGGCGAGCGCCCATCTCACTGCCTGGCTTATCCCCATGCGGTGCCCGGGCGAGATGAAGAGCGGGTTGACGCCCTCGCGCGTGCGCACCACCGCACCCACGCGGCGTCCCTCGAGCAAGAGCGGCGCCCAATCGCCTCGCCGTCGCCCAGGGTCGCCGTGCTCGCCGACCAGGCGGGACTTCGCGCAGCCCACGCTGGGGAGATCGAGGAGCACGCCCATATGCGCCGCCAGGCCGAGGCCGCGGGGGTGTGCGATGCCCTGCCCGTCGAAGAGGACGAGGTCGGGTTTCCCCTTGAGGCGCTTGAAGGCCCGCAAGAGGAGCGGCCCTTCGCGGAAGGACAGGTAGCCGGGCACGTACGGGAAGCTCGGTCGCCCGGACACCGCCACGGTTTCCACGACGGCACCATCAACAGGGGACCAGAGGACCACGGCGGCCCAGGCGCGTGATCCGTCGCCCAGATAGGCCAGGTCGGCCCCTGCCACCAGCCTGACTCGCCGGGGACCGCCGCGGGTCAGCACGCGGCGGCGCAGCCGGGCCTGGAGAGCCTGCGCGCGAGCGATGCGAGGCGTCACAGCGGGTACGGCACGAGCTCGCGGGCGATCTCCACCTGGCCAGAGAACCGGGCGCGCGCCTCCTCGCGGAGGGCGTCGAGCTCGCTGTGGAGGCCAGCGTCGATGTGGGCGAGGATGAGCCGCGTCACGCCTGCCCGTGCCGCGCACTCCCCCGCTTGAGCGGCCGTGGAGTGCGTGCCGGCGCTGCGGGGCCGCCGCTCGGAGAACGTCGAGTCGTGGATCAGGGTGTGGGCCCCGTGCGCGAGCGCCTCCACCGCGGCGCTGGGCTCAGTGTCCGAAGAGTAGACGACGGTCGGCCGACCGGGCACCTCGAAGCGCAGCGCCATGTTGGGCATGGCGCCGTGGGCGTTGGGCGACGCCGTGATGCTGAGGTCTCCGGGCGGGCCGATG
>JBKPBU010000254.1:0-2135 GCA_046727015.1 Candidatus Methylomirabilota bacterium
ACGAGCCGCAGGAAGCGAACGTCAAGTTTCCGGCCGACACCGGCTTGGCGCTCAAGCAGATCTGGCAGATCGAGCCCGGCCCCGACGACGAGCCGGACACGCTCTACTGCGGCGTCGACCCGGCCGCGCTCTTCCGCACTACCGATAACGGCAAGACGTGGGAGGTCGTCCGGGGGCTGCTCGACCACCCCCATCGCGATCGCTGGACTCCTGGCGGCGGCGGACTCTGCCTGCACACGATCGTTCGCGATCCGGCGAACGCGGACAGGATGTGGGTCGCCATCTCGTCGGCCGGCGTCTATCGCACCACCGACGCCGGCCGCACGTGGACGGCGCGCAACAAGGGCATCCGCGCCGAGTTCCTGCCAGACAAGCACCCGGAGTTCGGCCAGTGCGTGCACAAGGTCGTCCAGCACCCGGACCGCGTCGGCCGTCTCTTCGCTCAGAACCACTGGGGCCTCTACCGCTCCGACGACGCGGGCGACTCGTGGCAGGACATCGCGCGTGGCGTGCCGTCGGATTTCGGGTTCGCGATGGCCATCCATCCGCACCAGCCGGACACGGTCTACATCATCCCGATCAAGTCCGATCAGGTCCGCGTCTCTCCCGAGGGCAAGCTGCGCGTCTACCGGACGCGGAACGGCGGGCGCTCGTGGGAAGCGCTGACGCGGGGCCTGCCGCAGCGCAATTTCTACGACATCGTGCTGCGGGATGGCCTGACGACGGACAGCCTGGATCCCGCCGGAGTCTATTTCGGAACGCGCAACGGCAAACTCTACGCGTCGAACGACAACGGCGGCTCGTGGCGCCTGGCCATCGACGGGCTGCCGCCGATCACCTGCGTGCGCGCCGTGGTCGGTGACGAGCGGAAGCCCGCGCGGCGCAAGGCAGCCAGGCGGACGGCGCGCCGGTGACCCGCGTCGCGGTCCTCATTCCGACGCCGCTGCGGTCGTTCGCCGGCGGGCGGAGCCGGATCCAGGTCGAGGTGGCGAAGAGCCCGCCGTCGCTCCGCGACGCGCTCGACGCGCTGTGGGGCGAGGCGCCGGGGGTACGCGACCGCGTGCTCACCGAGCAGGGCGAGGTGCGCCCCCACGTCAACGTCTTCGTCGGCACCGAGAGCTGCCGGTGGACGGGCGGCCTCGAGACGCCCATCGACGACGGCGCCGAGATCGCCATCTTTCCGGCCATCAGCGGAGGCCGATAGGACCTATGCGCTACATGCTGCTGATCTACAGGGATGACAAGTGGTGGGATGGCTTGTCCGCGCAGGACAGAGGCAAGATCTTCCAGGACGCCGTCGAGTACAGCGAGGGCTACAGGGCGCGCGGCTTCTACCTGGGCGGAGATCCGCTCGAGCCGATCGGCACGGCCACCACGGTGCGGATGAAGGACGGCAATGCGCTGCTGACCGACGGCCCCTTCGCCGAAACCAAGGAACAGCTGGCGGGCTACACCATGGTGGAGGCCAAGGACCTCGACGAGGTGCTCGCGTTCGCCACCCGCCACCCGCTGGTCCGGGCGGGTCTCTCGATCGAGGTGCGGCCAGTCAGGGTGGGAGCGCCGAAGTAGGCTATCACGTGCGCGCGGCCGTCCGGTGGGGTAGCCTTCCCACCGGGAACGGCCATGGACATCGAGGAGATCTTTCGCGCGGAGCACGGCAGGATCCTGGCCACCCTGATTCGCCTGCTCGGCGACATCGACCTGGCGGAGGAAGGGCTCCAGGAGGCGTTCGCGGCGGCTCTCGAGCAGTGGCCGGGGGGCGGTATCCCGGCGAACCCGGTGGCTTGGCTGGTTTCCACCGGGAGGCACAAAGCGATCGACCGGCTGCGCCGGAGAGCGTGGCTCGCGCAGAAGCAGGAGGAGATCGCGCAGCACGTCGAGATGTCGGCTCCCCGATTGGATCCGCAGTCGGCTGATGACGAGGAGACGCCCGTGCCCGAGGACAGGCTCCGCCTGATCTTCACGTGCTGCCACCCGGCGCTCGCCACGGAGGCGCAGGTGGCCCTGACGCTTCGCACGCTCGGGGGTCTTTCGACCGAGGAGATCGCGCGCGCCTTCCTCGTGCCGGCGCCGACCATGGCGCAGCGGATCGTGCGCGCCAAGGCCAAGATCCGCACCGCGCGCATCCCCTACCA
>JBKPBU010000255.1:0-1010 GCA_046727015.1 Candidatus Methylomirabilota bacterium
GTGCGACCGCCGCGCGAAATCGTGGCCTTGCCGGCAGCGCGGAGGTTGCGCACCCACGCGACTTCGCCGTACGGCGCGACGAGCCAGCGCCGACCGCCTTCCTCCACGAGCGTGACGGGCGTGGTGCGGGGCGCGCCGCTGCGCCGTCCCGCGACGGTCAGGAGATACGTGCGCGCGGGTCCCAAGCCCAGGCGCAGCAGGATGCTCACGAGCGCGTTGGCCGCGCGGCGCCTGAACCCCAACCGATAGCTTGAGGTATTCATGAGTCCTGTTGCGAGTTCAGCACTCCCCCTCACCCTACCCTCTCCTCCTCCGGGGGCGAGGGGATCGAGGCGAGGGGGAGCGAATGGGCTACGGCAAGATGCGCTGATAGAGGACGTGGCGGCGGTTCTTGGTGAAGGGGCGGACCTGTCCCGGCCAGCGCCCCTGGTCCACCGCGGCGCCCCAGCCCGGGCTCGTCAGCACCTCGGGGCTTTCGATCTCGTAGGTGGCCGAATAGGTCGGCTCGTTCTCCATGACGATGGTGTTCTTCTCCCCGCCGATGATCATGGTCAGCGTCGTCTTCTTGAGCCGCGCCACCGCGATGACGCCCGGCACCTTGAGGAGGAGCGGCACGTGCTCCGTGTCGTAGACCTCGTTGAAGAGCTTTTCCTGCGCCGGTTCGACGTCCATCGCGGCGGTGAAGAGGTAGCGAGTCTGTAGGGCCATGGGTCGGGTCTCCTTATTTGCGGTGATCTTCAGCGGCATCGACGGGCTCCCAGCCCAGGATGGCGCGCGGGTGCTCGAGATCGCGGTAGCCCCACTTGTTGCGGGAGGTGCAGAAGAAGATTTCGAAGCGGACCGCCTCCGGGGCGTCGACGCAGCTCTCCAGGAACCGCGCGATGTCGCGCTGGCTGCACCAGACGGAGAACTCGCGCGCCGACCGCGGCCGGTCCTCCGCGTGCACGCGCCCGATGCGCACGCAGATGACCGAGAGCCCGTGGGCGTCCGTGTAGTGGCGCCCGAGCGCT
>JBKPBU010000256.1:0-3494 GCA_046727015.1 Candidatus Methylomirabilota bacterium
CCCAGAGGACGAAGGCGCCAGCTCCTATCATGAGCAAGAGATAGAGGACCGCGGCGCCCGTCAGCACCCTGCGCGCGCGCTCGGCGGCCCCGACGAAAAAGTCGGCGACCAGGAGCGCGAAGACGGGCCACAGCGGAAGAAAGTAGCGGGCCCGCTGCTCTCCCGAGAGGCTGAGAAGCACGATCAGCGTCGCCCCCCAGACGAGGAGCCTCCGGCGATCAGGATCGCGGTCGCGCATCCACCACCACGCGGCAGGAAGAATGAAACAGCCCCAGGGCAGGAAGCGCGCGAGATGCCCCGCTACCGCTTGCAGCCGCGAGGCGACGGCGGTCCTGAAATACCAGCCGAGATAGTCCGTCATCACCACGGCCCGTCCGTAGCTCCGCTCACGCTGGAGGAGATACGGCACGAGCCACGGCAGCGCCGTCACCGCGATGACGGCAAGACCAAGCGGCAGCTTCAGCCGCTTGATCCCGGCGAAATGGTCCGCGGCCAGGCTCGCCGCCACGGCGGCCACCAGCACCATGAGGGCGGCCGGCCCCTTGCTGGCGAGGCCCCCCGCGGCGCAGAGGTAGAAGCCGAGGAGAGGCCGGAGGGGATGCTGCGCACGGCAGGCGACCAGATAGAAATAGAGCGCCCAGCTCATCCACGCCGTGAGCAGCATGTCGGTCAGGACCTGGTGCGCCATGAAGAAGTAGAAGGGACTCGTGGCGAGAACGAGCGCGGCGGCGAGCCCCGCGGAGGCGCCCCAGAGCAGCCGGCCGATCGCGAAGACGGCGAGCAGCCCCGCCAGCGCCGACACGACCGAGGCGATGGGCGCGTTCGCATCGGTGACCACGCCCCACGGCAACGCGAAGACGGCCACCGTCCAGAAATAGAGCGGCGGCTTGTTCAGATAGACTTCGCCGCGCACGCGGGGCAGGATCCAGTAACCTTGCTCGACGGCCTTGCGCGCCAGCAAGGCGTAGCGCGCCTCGTCTTGATTGTCGAGCGGGCGGCGTCCGAGCGGCAGCGCGAAGACGATGGCGCTCGCGACCAGAATCGCCACGAGGATGAAGACGGGACGGATCGGGGTGGAGCGCTTCCTCAGATCACGCCCGCCCGGCGCGCGCGGTCTGCGATCTTCTTCGCGCGCGTGAGATGGGGCTGGTCCATCATCTGGCCCTTCCAGGTGAAAGCGCCCGCGCCCTTCCTGGCGTGCTCCTCGAAAGCCGCGATGAGGGCCAGTGCGTCCTCGCCCTCCGCCTTGGACGGCGTGAATTCCTGGTTGATGACCTCGATCTGGCTTGGGTGTATGGAGATCTTGCCGCTGAATCCCATCGCCACGCCGTCGCGGCACTCGCGCCGCAGGCCGTCGAGATCCGGGATGTCGGTGTACACGGTGTCGAGGGCCTCGACGCCCGCGGCGGACGCGGCGACGGCGCACATCACGCGCGCGTATCTCGGGATGTCGAGGTACCGCCCCGCCTCGTCGCGCGCGCGCGGCAAACCCATCGCCGCGGAGAGATCCTCGATCCCCCAGGAGATCGCGACGATACGAGTACTCGCGGAGGCGATTCCACCGATGTTCAGCAGGCCCTGCGGCGTCTCGGTGGCGATCAGGATGAGCCGTGTCGACCCGAAGGCCAGCCCGTGCTTTTCCTCGAGGCGCTCGATCACTGCCGCGACGCGCCTGACGTCTTCCGCGCTTCGCGGCTTCGGCACGATGTAGCCGTCGGGCCTCGCGGCGATGGTCTCCTCGATGTCGGCGACGGCGTGCTCGGTGAAGATGGGATTCATCCTGACCCATCGCTCGCGCCCGCCGAAGTCGAGCGTCTCGAGCCAGCGGCGGACTATCGGTCGAGTCCTGGGCTTGAGCTCGGGCGGCACCGCGTCTTCGAGGTCGAGGATGAGACCGTCGGCGGGAAGCGTGAGCGCCTTCGCGATCATCTTCTCCTGGCCGCCGGGGACGAAGTGGAGCGAGCGGCGCACGCTCAGCCCGGCTTCCTGCGCATCATGGCCGCCCGCCGGCAGCGCATGACCAGATCACCGTGCTGGTTCTTGGCGCGGTGCTCGAAGGTGACGATGCCCCACTCGGGACGCGACTTGGATTCCCGCTTTTCGACCACCTCGGTCTCCGCATAGATCGTGTCGCCGTGAAAGACGGGCTTGGGGAACTCGACCTTGTCGAAACCAAGGTTGCCCACCGTCGTCCCGAGCGTCGTCTCACCGACCGAGAGCCCCACCGCCACCCCAAGGGTGAACAGGCTGTTGACGAGTGGCTTGCCGAACTCGGCTTTGGCCGCCGCATGGAAATCCACGTGCAGCGGCTGGGGGTTCATGGTCAGGCAGGAGAAGAAAATATTATCCGCCTCGGTGACGGTTCGGCCGGGCTGGTGCTGGAAGACCTGTCCCACCGTCAGCTCCTCGAAGAGCTTGCCCGCCATGGAAGCCTCCGGTCAGCAGACGGGGCGCTGCAGGATCTGTTGATCGATCTTCCGGGTAAGGAGCCGGCCGTCCGAGGCGCTGCCGGTAAGCTTGCCGTGATCCGCGATCACCTGGCCGCGCAGGATGGTGACGACGGGCCAGCCCATCACCGGCCAGCCTTCCCACGGGCTGTAGTCCGTGACGTGGAAGTCCTCCTTGGCGAGCGTCTTCCTGATCGCAGGGTCGATCAGCGCGAAGTCCGCGTCGCTGCCCGGCGCGATCACGCCCTTGCGAGGGTACAGGCCGAAGATCTTCGCGGCATTGGTCGCCGTGATGTCGGCGAAGCGCTCGAGCGTCATGCCACGCTTGCCCACACCCTCGGTGAAGCCGATGCCGAGCCTCGCTTCGGCGCCCACGTTGCCGCCGGTGACGTCCTCGATGGTCTTGCCCCGGAGCTTGAGCTCGAGGCTCGTCGGGTACTCGTCGGTGGCGAGCGTCGAGAGACCTCCGTGAACGAGGCCGTCCCAGAGCGCCTTCTGGTCCTCGGGGAACTTGAGCGAGGGATAGGTGTGCGAGCAGAAGCCGCGCGGCGTCTTGTAGTACTCGGCGTTGAAGCAAGCGTACTGGTGCAGCGTCTCGCCGTAGATGGGCAGCCCGAGGGATCGCGCCTCGCCGATCGAGTCCACGCCCTCCCGGGCCGAGGTGTGAACGAAGTAGACCGCCGCGTCGTTGGCCTTCGCCAGCGCGATGGTGCGCCGGAAGGCCAGCAGCTCGGAGAGCTTGCTGTGCACGAGGTGGAGATTCGTGCCGTCCATCCGGCCTTCCTCGCGGAAGCGCTCGTAGTTGAACTGGACGAGGTCCTCGTCTTCTCCATGGACGACCATGATGCCGCCGTGCGCGGCGACCTTTTCCATGGCGAAGCCGATGCGTCCGAAGTCGAGCCGGTTGCCCGATCGCTTGGGATGCGGCGGCAGGATATTGGTCGTGAAGACCTTGAAGGACGGGTGCCCCTGCTGGATCGCTTCCGGCATCTGCTCAAAGGTGCGGAGCGGCAGCGCGCCCGCCAGCGTGATGTGGAAGGCGTAGTC
>JBKPBU010000257.1:0-1755 GCA_046727015.1 Candidatus Methylomirabilota bacterium
GCTTGGGCTCGGAAAAGGGGCAGGTCCTCGAGGGAAAGGGACCGGTCGCGCGCGGGGCACGGGTCGGATATCATTCCCTCACCTCATCACCCAACCCGCTGTCCTGGGAGGCGCGGCCATGCAGACCAACGGTCATACGGAGGCCCGGAAGCTCCGCTCCCGCCTGAGCCACCCCATCATCGACGCCGATGGACACTGGCTCGAGTACGCCCCGATCATGCGCGACGAATTCCGGCGCATCGGGGGCGACGCGGCGGTCGAAGCCTACGACGTCGCCAGCCAGCGCGTTCCCAACTCGCTCAAGCTGTCCCTACCCGAGCGCCGCCGGCGCCGGGTGGGCCAGGAGGCCTTCTGGGGCTCGCCGTGCGCGAACGTGCTCGACCGGGCGACGGCCATGCTGCCGCGCCTCATGTACGAGCGCCTGGACGATCTCGGCATCGACTTCTGCGTCGTGTACCCCACGGCCGGACTCAGCTATCACCGTATGCAGGACACCCGGCAGCGCCGGGCCATCTGCCGGGCCTACAACGTGTTCGCGGCCGACCAGTTCCGCGGGCTCGAGGATCGCGTTATCCCCGCCGCCATCATTCCCATGTACACGCCCGAGGAAGCGATCGAGGAGATCGAGTTCGCCTCCAAGCAGCTCGGGTACAAGGTGATCATGGTCGGGGGCCTCATGCGGCGCCCCATCCCGGCCCTCCTCGAGGAGAAGCCCGACGCGGCGAAGCTCGTCGAGTGGTACGACGTGGTCGGCATCGACAGCGACCACGACTACGATCCCGTGTGGGCCAAGTGCCGGGAGCTCAAGATCGCGCCCAGCTTCCACAACGGCGCGCGGTCCATCCTGCTGCGCAACTCGCCGTCGAACTTCTGCTACAACCACATCGGCCACTTCGCCTCCGCCGGCCACGCCGTGTGCAAGGCGCTCTTCTTCGGCGGGGTCACTCGGCGATTCCCCGACCTGAACTTCGCCTTCCTCGAGGGCGGGGTCGGCTGGGCCTGCATGCTCTATGCGGATCTCATCGGCCACTGGGAGAAGCGCAACCGCCAGGCGCTCGAGAGCACCAACCCGGGCAATCTCGACCGCGTCGCCCTGCTCCAGTACGCGCAGAAGTACGGCCGCGAGGCGATGGCGGAGGCGGTGGGGCGCGGTGACGGGCTGGAGGGGGACTCGAACTCCACCCTGACGGGCGGCATCGAGGATCTCGACGACTACTTCCGTTGCAAGATCGAGAAGAAGCAAGACATCCGCGACCTGTTCGTCCCGCGCTTCTACTTCGGCTGCGAGGCCGACGACCCCGTCAACGGATGGGCATTCAACAAGGGCGCGAACCCGATGGGCGCGCGGCTCAACGCGATCTTCAGCTCGGACATCGGGCATTTCGACGTGCCGGACATGACGGACGTCGTCCCCGAGGCCTACGAGCTGGTCGAGCATGGCCTGCTCAACGACGACGACTTCCGGGACTTCATGTTCAGCAATGCCGTGCGGTTCTGGGGGGAGGTCAACCCCGATTTCTTCAAGGGCACGGTGGTCGAGAAGGCGGCCGCAGAGGTGCTCGCCTCCTCCAGGGGAGGCGTGCGTGCCTAAAAGGCAGTTCCCCATGGGATGAAGGAGGATTTCATGGAACAGAGCGCGCAGGTCGAGCGGCCCGGTGTGCTGACGCGGCTATTTTTCAAGATCGGGGAGCGGATGTTTGGCCAGGTGCCGACCCCCGAGCGCCTCATGGCGCGGCGGCTGCCGCTCATGCTGGG
>JBKPBU010000258.1:0-2222 GCA_046727015.1 Candidatus Methylomirabilota bacterium
TCAACATCGACTACTCGGTGATCGCCGCCTCCGGCTTTCTCGGCGCGCTGCCCGCCGTACTGCTGGTCCTGATCTTCCAGAAATACATGGTCCAGGGGCTCACCGCGGGGTCCGTCAAGGGCTGAGCGCGGGCTGCCGTGCTAAGGCGGCGGGCCCGCCACGCCGTGCGCATCACGGTCGAGCGCGGTCCGCCCCGCGAGCAGGACGAGGCCCGAGACCCCGAGCAGCATCCCGGCTCCGAGCACGGGCACTGTCAACCCGATTCGGTCGGAGGCCGCGCCGATGAGCCACGGCGACGCCGCATCGCCGAGCAGGTGGAGGGCCATGGTAGACACCGCGAAGCCTCGGGTGCGCAGGTCCGCGGGCAGAACATTGGCCATCGCCGCGTTCAACGGCCCCACGTTGAGGAAGAGCAGGAACAAGGACCCGAACATGGCCGGCCAGAAGACTGTGGGCTCGGGGGCCAAGACGGCCACGCACGTGAAACCGAGGGAGATCACCAGGCTCCATCCCGAGATGGCGAACTGCGCCCCACGTAGCCGCTTGGCCATGCGGTCACCGAGCTGGCCGCCGACAAGCGTGCCGCCGAAGCCGGCGATCAGGAGCAGGGCCCCGAACGTGGTCGTCGCCTCGGCCAGCGGGATGTGCCGCTCGCGGACAAAGTAGGTGGGCATCCAGGTGGCCAGGCCGCCCATGGAGAAGGTGTAGAGGACCTGCGCCGCGGTATTGAAGACGTAGCTCCGACGGGCCAGCAGCGCGCGGAGCGAAGCGCCCAGGGCCATCGGGGTCTCCGGCACGCCCACGCCCCGATCAAACGCGCCGCGAGGCGGCTCGCGCAGCGAGAAGAGCGAGAGCGCAAGCAACAGGCCCGGCGCCCCCGCGACGAAGAAGGCGGCCCGCCAGCCGAAGCTGCTTCCTACCAATCCGCCGACCGCATACCCGAGGGCCGTCCCGACGGGTATGGCGGCGTAAAAGGTGGCCAGCGCGCGCCCCCGACGCTCGGGCGGTTAGAAGTCGGAGAGCAGCGAGGGCGTCACCACCGCGTACCCGGCTTCGCCAATTCCCGTGACGGCGCGGGCGAGGAGCAGGAGGATGTAGGTCGGCGCGAGCCCCGAGGCTGTGACGGCGGCGCTCCAGACAATCACCCCCGCCGCCGCGATGGGCAGGCGCGCGCCCCGGTCGCCCAGCCATCCCGCCACAGGACACAGCAGGGAGTACGTGATGATGAAGACGGACTGGAGGAGCCCGCCCTGCGCGTCTGACAGGGACAGGCCGGCCAGCATGAGCGGGAGCACCGCCGCCCCGACGTAGCGGTCGGCATAGTTGAGGGCATTCAGCCCGGTCAGGACGAACAACGCCCGCCGGCCCACGCGACCGTCCGTCATGGCTTCCGGGAAGTGTGACACAGTCCGGCTGGAGCGTGGAACGGTCTGGTAGTGGGGCCCCGATGCTATCCTGACGGCATGCGTGGCCGCATCGTGGTCGCCCTCACGACGTGCGTGCTTCTCGCCGCGGCGTCCATGGCCTGGGGTGACGAGCCCGCGCCCTCGATCACGGTGATCGGCTCAGGCGCGGCCTCGGGCCCGTCCGACACGGCCGAGGTGGATGCCGGAGTCGTCACGCAGGCGGCGACGGCGTCCCAGGCCATGAGCGAGAACAGCGCGGCGATGGAGCAGGTCCTCAAGGCGCTGACTGCCCTCGGGATCGCCGACCGGGACATCCACACGGCGAATGTGAGCATCGTGCCCGTGCGGGCGCCGCAGCAGACCGGTCGGCAGCAGCCGTCGCCCGTCGTCGGCTACGAAGTCACCAACCGGGTGCGCGTGAAGGTGCGGAACCTTGCCGCTCTCGGTCGCCTGCTCGACACGCTGGTGAGCCGGGGAGCGAACGCGCTCGGCGGTATCGGCTTTTCCATCGCCGACCCGGCGCCACTCCTCGAGCAGGCCCGGACCAAGGCGATCGCCGACGCCCGGCAGAAGGCCCAGGTCTACGCGGCGGCGGCCGGCGTGAAGCTGGGCCGCGTGATCTTCATCCGCGACACGACGCCCGGCCCGCCCCGCCCCATGGCCGCGCGCATGATGACGAGTGCAGCGGCGGTGCCCATCGCTCCGGGCGAGCAAGAGCTGGAAGTCAGCGTGAGCGTCACCTACGCGCTGGAGTGAGGGCGCCTGTCCGGTGGATCGCAGGGCCCAGGGAGGCGAGGTGATCAAGTAACTGGCCCC
>JBKPBU010000259.1:0-2049 GCA_046727015.1 Candidatus Methylomirabilota bacterium
TGGCCATCACGGCCAGCACGCGGGGGTTGGTAATGCCGCGGCCCGGTGCCGCAAGTTGCTCCCTGACCATGCGTGCGCGCGCTTCGGTGAAGTCAGCCTCGGCCGCGAGAGGTTCGCCGCTGAAATGGTTGCCCTGAAGCAGGAGAACTACCGAGACGAGCAGAATTCCGGCGACCACCAGCCTGCTCATTGACCCGCCATAGGCTTTCTGTTGCTCGTCTGCCACCAAGGAGAGCGCAGAGGGGATGAGGCGGCCGAGTTCACCCCCGTCACCTTTTCAGGCGGAAGCCCTGGTAGGCCAGGAAGCCCGCCACCGCCGCGCCGAGCCAGCTGACCCAGGTCGGCACCGTCCAGCCGCCCAGCACCGCGCTCCAGCCGTAGAAAAGTCGCAGCACGTGGGCGAGGAAGACGACGGTGAAGATGATCGCCGAGACCAGGAGATAACTCCGGTGGCTCATGCGCATGGCTCCTTGGCCGGCTCGATGAGCTCGCGGCCATCGTGGCGAGAAGAAGCCGCGTGGCTCAGTGCGGCCACTCCCGTGAGGCTTCGCTCCTAGCGCGCGTGCTTGATGGCCTGGGCGATCTGTTTGGCGCCCTCGTAGTTGCGCTCGGGCGCCTCCCAGCTGTAGGCGAGACGGATGAATTCCTCGCCGCCGCCGTTGATGAAGAAGGCCGGCCCCGCGGTGTACTGGATGCCGGCCTTGCTCGCCGCATCCCAGAGCTTCTTGGTGTCCGTCCCCGCCGGCAGCTTGATCCAGATGAAAAAGCCGCCCTCGGGCTTGCTGATCTCGACGTCGGTGTCTCCCAGGACCTCCCACAGGCCCTTCAGCATGGCGTCGCGCTTGGAGCGGTAGATGTCCACGAGACGCGCGACGTGGGGCACGAGGTTCTCCCGCATGTAGAAGGTCGCCACGCGCGAGACGTAGGGGTTGACGCCGCCGCCGAAGAGAAAGCCCTGGAAAGCCGGAATCATCTGCCGCGGCGCGCAGAGCCAGCCGAGTCTCACGCCCGCGCCGAGGATCTTCGACAGCGTGCCCGCTCGAATGGTCCGGCCGCCCTTGTCCAGCGCGTAGAGCGACGGGTGCTGCTGCCCCTCGAAGCGCAGCTCGCCGTAGGCGTCGTCCTCGAGGATGACCGTCTCGTACTCGTGCGCCAGCGCGATCAGCTCCTCGCGGCGGCGGCGCGACATGGTCGGGCCGGCCGGGTTCTGGAAATTGACGATGGTGTAGATGAGCTTGCACGGCTTGCCTTCGCGCCGGAGCTTTTCGAGCTGCTCGCGCGCCACGCTCGTGACCATGCCCTCGGCGTCCATCGGCACGTCGAGCACGCGGGCGCCGTGGCGCCGGATCGTCGCCAGCGTGCCCGAGAAGGTCGGCGCCTCGCTGAGGATCGCGTCCCCCACGTCCACGAAGGCGCTGAAGGCCAGGGAGAGCGCGTGCCCCGAGCCGTTCGACACGATGATGTCATCGGGCGAGACGTCGAGGTTCTCGAAGAGCCGGTACTTCTGGACGACGAGGTCGCGCAGGCCCTTGTAGCCCTGCGGCTCGCCGTAGGAAAGCGCCGGGGCGCCCTCGGCCTTCATCACGTCGGCGGTGGCTTCGACCATGCCTTCGTAGGGAAAGGAGGAGGGGTCGGGGTGGCCGCCGCCGAATTCGAACTTCGCCTCCGCCACGGGCCGGGCCGGCGGGGCGGACGCACCCCAGCCGATGCGGGCGCGGGTGGACAGGAGCGGGTCGAGACGGGGGTTCGTTGGAGTGGTCATGGGTGGTAGCATACGTCAACTTCGGTCATGGCGAGACTCAGCCGATATTCCCGCTGGGACGGCACCCAAGCCGTCCCCGACCTCGACGCCGACGACCTCCTGTCGGCCATGTCGGACGATTTGCTCGCCGACGGCGACCTGTGGAATGCGCTCCGCCGCCTTTTCCAGCGCGGCGCGCAGAATCCGCAGGGCGGGCGCATGCCGGGACTCCAGGACCTCCTCAAGCGCCTCCGGCAGGAGCGCCAGCAGCGGCTCGAGCAATACGACCTGGGTTCGATGCTGGACGA
>JBKPBU010000260.1:0-8171 GCA_046727015.1 Candidatus Methylomirabilota bacterium
ACGCTCTTCGCGAAGTTCGAGGCGAAACTCGAGGAGCACCGCGGCAATCTGTCCCGAGCCGCCGTCGAGCTGGCCAAGGACTGGCGGATGGACCGCGTGCTGCGCCGGCTCGAGGCATTGCTGGCCGTGGCGGATGCCGAGGTCTCCTTCATCGTGTCCGGCACGGGCGACGTGATCGAGCCCGACGACGGGCTCATCGGCATCGGCTCAGGTGGGCCGTACGCGCTGGCGGCGGCGCGGGCCCTGTGCGCCCACTCCGACCTCCCCGCCGAGCAGATCGCCGAGCAGGCCCTCCGCATCGCCGCGGGAATCTGCGTCTACACGAACGACCACATCACGGTGGAAACGCTTGAACAAGCGCCGGCAAGGGAGTGAAGTTCGGATGAGCGCCGAAGGCGCGAAGAAGGCTCGTGGAAACGCGATCTCTTCCACATTAAGGCAACCCGAATGAACACGCCGCTGACGCCGACTGAGATCGTTGCCGAGCTGGACCGGTACATCGTGGGCCAGGAGGCGGCCAAGAAGGCGGTCGCCATCGCCCTCCGCAACCGGTGGCGGCGCCAGAACCTGCCCGCCGAGCTCCGCGACGAGGTCGCGCCCAAGAACATCATCATGATCGGGCCGACCGGGGTGGGAAAGACCGAGATCGCGCGCCGGCTGGCCAAGCTCTCCCAGGCGCCCTTCATCAAGGTCGAGGCCTCGAAGTACACCGAGGTCGGCTATGTGGGGCGGGACGTCGAGTCCATGATCAGGGACCTGACGGAGCTCTCCGTCACCATGGTCAAGGCCGAGATGGCCGCCGCCGTGCGCGAGCGGGCCGAGGTCCTGGCCGAGGAGCGGGTGCTGGATCTCCTGCTGCCCCGCCGCGCGGGGGAGGCGTTCTCGAGTGGCACGCTCGAGGAGGTGTCCCCCGACGCCTCGCGAGACGCGACCCGCGACAAGCTCCGGGCCCAGCTCAGAGCGGGCAAGCTCGACGAGCGAATGATCGAGCTGGACGTGCAGGCGCAGGCCGGGCCCATGTTCGAGATCTTCTCGGGCCAGGGCATGGAAGAGGTCGGCATGAACATCAAGGACATGCTGTCGAATCTCTTGCCCGGCAAGACCCGCCGGCGGCGGCTCCAGGTAGGCGAGGCACGGCGGCTCCTGGCCCAGGAGGAAGCTCAGAAGCTGGTGGACGTGGACGAGGCGGTGAGCCAGGCCATCCGCCGCGTGGAGGACTCGGGCATCGTCTTCCTCGACGAGCTCGACAAGATCGCGGGACGGGAAGGGGGGCACGGTCCCGACGTCTCCCGGGAGGGGGTCCAGCGTGACCTCCTGCCGATCGTAGAAGGCTCGACAGTGACGACGAAGTACGGCATGGTCAGGACGGACCACGTCCTGTTCATCGCGGCCGGCGCCTTTCACGTGTCCAAGCCCTCGGACCTGATCCCCGAGCTGCAGGGCCGCTTCCCGATCCGGGTCGAGCTCGAGCCCTTGACGCGAGAGGATTTTGTCCGCATCCTGAGCGAACCGCAAAACGCCCTCATCCGCCAGTACGTGGAGCTGTTGAAGACGGAGGGCGTGACGCTCGCGTTCGGTCAGGACGCCGTCGAGGAGGTGGCGGACATTGCCTCTACGGTCAACCAGCGCGCCGAGAACATCGGGGCCCGGAGGCTCTACACGGTGATGGAGAAGCTGCTGGAGGAGGTCTCCTTCGCCGCGCCGGAGATGCGCGGCCAGGAGGTCACCATCGACGCCCACTACGTGCGCGCTCACCTGGCCCCCGTCCTCAAGGACGAGGATCTCTCGCGTTACATCCTTTAAAGAGATGAATACGGACACGAAGGCCATGGTCCAGCGGGCGGAGGTGCTGCTCGAGGCGCTGCCGTACATCCGCGCCTTCCAGGGCAAGACGCTCGTCATCAAGTACGGCGGAGCGGCCATGGAGCAGGCCGACCTCAAGGAGCAGTTCGCCAAGGACGTGCTCCTGCTGAAGCTGGTCGGCATGCGACCCGTGATTGTCCATGGCGGCGGCCCCCAGATCGGCGCCCTCATGAAGCGGCTCGGCAAGGAGCCGCACTTCGTGGGCGGGATGCGCGTGACGGACGCCGAGACCATGGAGATCGTGGAGATGGTGCTGGTCGGCAAGATCAACAAGGAGATCGTCGGCCTGATCAATCTCCACGGAGGCCGGGCGGTGGGGCTGTCCGGCAAGGACGGCTCCCTGATCCGCGCGCGCAAGCGGCTGCACCGGCAGGCCGACGGGACGATGGCCGACATCGGGCTCGTCGGCGAGGTCGAGGCCGTCAACCCCGAGCCCATCCGCGTGCTCGAGGATGGCGGCTTCATTCCCGTGATCGCTCCCGTGGGCGTGGGCACGGACGGCGAGACGTACAACATCAACGCCGACCTCGTGGCGGGCGACGTGGCCGCGGCGCTCTTCGCCGAGAAGCTGATCCACCTCACCGACGTGCAGGGCATCAAGGACGGCGACGGCAAGCATGTCTCCACGCTGACCAAGCGGGAGGCGGAGCGCTTGATCAAGAACAACGTGATCGACGGCGGCATGCTGCCCAAGGTCGAGTCGGCGATACGGGCGCTCAGCGGCGGGGCGCAAAAGGCGCACATCATCGACGGGCGCGTGCCGCATGCCATCCTCCTCGAGGTCTTGACGAAGGAAGGCATCGGGACGGAGCTCGTCCTCTAGGCGGGCACTATCAACGCGGCTCTAGAGAACAGGGAGACAGAGAGTGGATACGAAGCGGATGTTCGAGCTGTCGGACAAGCACCTCATGGCCTTCGCCAAGCGGTACCCGGTAGCGCTCGTGCGAGGGGAGGGGTCGCGAGTCTGGGACTCGAACGGCAAGGAATACCTGGACTTCACCGGCGGGATCGCGGTGACCGCGCTCGGTCACAGCCACCCGAAAGTCGTGGGGACGCTGCGCGAGCAGGCGGCGACCCTCATCCACGTGTCCAACCTGTTCCACATTCCGCAGCAGGCTCAGCTGGCGCAGCTCCTCTGCGAGCATTCCTTCGCCGACCGCGTCTTCTTCTCGAACTCGGGCGCCGAGGCCAACGAGACGGCCATCAAGCTTGCCCGCAAATGGGCCAAGGAGCACGGGTCGAGCGACCGCGGCGACATCATCAGCATGCGCGGCGGCTTCCACGGCCGGACGCTGGCGACCGTGACGGCCACGGCGCAGGAGAAGTACCACCACGGCTTCGAGCCGCTGCCGGGGGGATTCAAGTACGTCGCCTTCAACGACCTCAAGGCCCTCGAGCGCGCGATCGACAGCCGGACCGCGGCTGTGCTGGTGGAGCCGATCCAGGGCGAGGGCGGGATCAATCTCCCCGACGACGGCTATCTGCCCGGAATGCGCAAGCTCTGCGACGAGGCGGGCATCCTGCTCATCCTCGACGAGATCCAGACGGGCATGGGGCGCACCGGCAAGCTCTGGGCCTACGAGCACTCGGGAGTCGCGCCCGACATCATGACGGTGGCCAAGGCTTTGGCCAATGGCGTGCCGATAGGCGCCACGCTCGCCACCGACGACGTGGCCAAGGTGTTCACCCCCGGTACGCATGGCTCGACCTTCGGCGGCAACCCGCTCGCCACGGCGGTCGGCCTGACCGTGTTCAGCACGCTCATCGAGGACAGGCTCGCCGAGCGCGCGGGGCGCATGGGCAAGGTGCTCGTGCAGGGGCTCGAGGCGATCCGGGCCAAGCATCCGAAAGCGGTGAAGGAGATCCGCGGCCGCGGGCTTCTCGTGGGCCTGGACCTGGTGCCGCCCGTGGCCGACGCGGTCGCCGCCTGCCGCGAGCGGGGACTGCTCGTCCTCACGGCCGGGGACAACACGCTCCGGCTGGCGCCGCCGCTGATCGTTCTGGAAAAGGAGATCACCGAGGCGTGCGGCATCATCGGGGCCGCCCTCGAGGGGATAGCGCCGTGAGCCACTTCCTGTCGATTCGCGACCTCGACCAGAAGCACGTGCTCGACATCTTCAAGCTGACCGCCGAGCTTAAGGCCAAGCTCAAGGCGGGCCAGCGGGTGACCCCGCTCGCGGGCCGGACGCTCGCCCTCATCTTCGAGAAGCCCTCGCTGCGCACGCGCGTGACCTTCGAGGTCGCCATGGTGCAGCTCGGAGGGGCGGCCGTCTTCCTCTCGGGCCAGGACATCGGACCGGGCAAGCGCGAGTCGGTGCCCGACATCGCGCGGAACCTGTCGCGCTGGGTGGACGGCATCGCCGCGCGGGTGTTCGCCCACAAGACGCTCGAGGAGCTCGCCCGCCACGCGACCATTCCCGTGATCAACGCGCTCTCCGACCTGGAGCATCCGTGCCAGGCGATGGCCGATCTCTTCACGCTCTGGGAGCGGGGACTCACGCTGAAGGGCCTCGAGCTCGCGTGGATCGGCGACGGAAACAACGTCCTCAACTCGCTGTTGCTCCTCTGCGCGCTGACCGGCGTCAAGGTGCGCACGGCCTGTCCGCCCGGCTACCAGCCCGCGCCCGACGTGCTCGAGGCCTGCCGCGCCCTGGGCGGCCAGGTGCGGGTCACCACGGACGCGCGCGAGGCGGCGGAGGGCGCGGACGTCATCTACACCGACGTCTGGATCAGCATGGGCCAGGAGGCCGAGCGCGAGAATCGCCTCGAGGCCTTCCAGCGCTACCAGGTCACCGACACCCTTCTGAGCTTCGCCTCGCCCAAGGCGCTCGTCATGCACTGCCTGCCCGCCCACCGCGGGGAAGAGATCACCGACGCGGTCCTCGACGGGCCGCGCAGCATCGTCCTCGACCAGGCCGAGAACCGCCTGCACGTCCAGAAGGGGATCGTGATGCACCTGTCGGGGGCGGCGTGACCAGGTCCGTCAAGAAGGTCGTCCTCGCCTATTCCGGCGGGCTCGACACCTCGGTCATCCTGCGCTGGCTCATCGAGACCTACCGGTGCGAGGTGATCGCGTACTGCGCCGATCTGGGGCAGGGTGAAGAGCTCATCCCGGTCCGCGACAAGGCGCTCCGCACGGGCGCGTCGACCGTCTTCGTCCGCGACCTACGTGAAGAGTTCGTCAGCGACTTCGTCTTTCCCATGCTGCGTGCCAACGCCGTCTACGAGGGCTCGTACCTCATGGGCACCTCGATCGCGCGGCCGCTCATCGCCAAGGCGCAGGTCGACATCGCGCTCAGCGAGGGGGCGGATGCCGTCAGCCACGGCGCTACCGGGAAGGGCAATGACCAGGTGCGCTTCGAGCTGACGTACGCCGCCCTCGCCCCCGAGCTGACCGTGATCGCGCCGTGGCGCGAGTGGGACCTGAACTCGCGGACCGCCCTCATGGAGTTCGCGCGGAAGCACGACATTCCCGTCCCGGTCACCGCCGAGCGGCCGTATTCCACCGACCGCAACCTCTTTCACATCTCCTTCGAGGGCGGTATTCTCGAGGACCCGTGGGCCGAGCCGCCGCCCAAGATGTTCCTGCTGACCAATTCGCCGGAATCCGCCCCTGACGTGCCGATCTACGTCGAGATCGAGTACGAGGCGGGCAACCCGGTGGCGGTGGACGGCCAGAAGCTCGGGCCGGTCGCCCTGCTCGAGGCGCTCAACCGTCTCGGCGGCGAGCACGGCATCGGCCGGGTGGACCTGGTCGAGAACCGCTACGTCGGCATGAAGTCGCGCGGCGTCTACGAGACGCCGGGCGGCACCATCCTGCATGCCGCGCATCGCGCCCTCGAGTCGCTCACCCTCGACCGCGAGGTACTGCACCTGCGCGATTCCCTCGTGCCGCGCTACGCCGAGATGATCTACTACGGCTTCTGGTTCGCTCCCGAGCGCCTGGCCCTGCAGGGCCTCATGGATCAAGTCCAGAGGGACGTCACGGGCACGGCGAGGCTCAAGCTCTACAAGGGCACGCTCACCGTCGCCGGGCGCCGGTCGCCCCGGTCGCTCTACCGCACCGACTTCGTCACCTTCGAGGCCGACCGCGTGTACCGCCAGCAGGACGCCGAAGGCTTCATCAACCTCAACGCGCTCCGCCTCAAGATTCGCTCCCTGCGCGACCGCAGCCGGTAGAGGCCGCCTCGGCCATGCGCGTGCACGTGGCGCTCACACCGGGGGAGTTCCCCGAGCTCGCTCTCGAAGGCCGGGCAGCCCTCGTCGTGGACGTGCTCCGTGCCACGAGCATGGTCATAGCGGCCTGCGATTCGGGCTGCGCCCGCGTCATCCCGGTGGCCGGCGCCGAGGAGGCGCGCGAGCGGGCCACGATGCTGTCTCCCGAGGCCGTCCTCCTGGCCGGCGAGCGCGGGGGAGAGCACATCGAGGGCTTTGATCTGGGCAATTCTCCGCTCGATTGCACTCCGAAGCGAGTGGGGGGGCGGAGCATCCTGTTGACCACGACCAACGGCACCGCCGCCATGCTCAAGGCCTCGCAGGCCGCATCGGCGGCCATCGCCGCGCTGACGAACGTCGCGGCGGCGGCCCGCTGGGCTGTGTCTCAGGGAAGAGACCTGACCGTGCTCTGCGCGGGTGAGAAGGGAGGGTTTTCCCTCGAGGATGCGGTGTGCGCCGGCCTCTTGGCCGACGGGATCGGACGAGCGGCCGGGGCGAGGCTGAGCGACGCCGCGCAAGCGGCGCGCGCCCTCGGGGTTCTCTACGGTACGCGCCTCGACAGGCTGCGGCACGATTCGGGCTGGGCGCGGCATCTCGACGCACGGAGGCGCGGGGCCGACCTCGACTGCTGTCTCAGGCTCGACGTATCGGCCCTCGTCCCGGTGCTGGCGGGCGGAGTCATTACCCCCGGACCCGACGCCTTGACTTGGCCTGCCGCGGAGGCCGATACTCGGTCCGGCCCCGTGGGCCCAGGTGCGAATCGATGAACCTTCCCATCGCGCTGACTCTGTTCAGGATCGTCGTGGTCCCCCTCATCATCGTCTTCGTGATCTCCTCCGACCGTGTCAGGGTGCTCATCGCTGCCGTGATCTTCGTCGCGGCCTCGCTCACCGACTGGCTCGATGGTCGCCTCGCGCGCCGCCGGAACCAGGTGACGCAGTTCGGGACCCTGCTCGACCCGGTGGCGGACAAGCTGCTGGTGGCGGCCGCCCTTGTCGCGCTGGTACAGGTGGACATGATCGGGGCCTGGGTGGCCATGGTCATCATCGGCCGCGAGCTGGCGGTGACGGGACTCCGCGGCGTCGCGCTCTCCATGGGCGTGGTGGTGCCCGCCTCCTCGCTCGGCAAGCTCAAGACCGTCTCCCAGTACGTCGCCGTCACGGTCCTCATCCTCGAGCGCGGGGTGCCGCGCGAGTACGTGCCCTTCCATCTCGTCTCGGTGGGAGTCTTGTGGGTGGCCGTCGGGCTGACGGTCGTGTCCGGCGCCGACTACTTCTACCGGTTCCTTCTCAAAGCGGGGCCGCGGGCGATCATCAAGGACCAGGAACGCTGGCCGTGAGGGCGCTGGGCCTCGTCGTCGTCTACCTCATCGGCGCCATTCCGGTGGGGTTCCTGGTCGCCCGCGCCGCGGGGGGCATTGATATCCGGGGCAAGGGGAGCGGCACTATCGGCGCCACCAACGTGCTCCGGACGCTCGGCCCCGTCCCCGCCGCGCTGACATTGCTCGGCGACGTCGCGAAGGGGTATGTCGCGGTCCGGGCGGCGGAGGTGATCGGGCCGGAGCCCGTGTGGGGAGCCCTCGGCGCGCTGCTCGCCGTCGTGGGCAACTGCTGGCCCGTATTCCTCGGCTTCAAGGGAGGCAAAGGGGTAGCGACGGCGCTGGGCGCCTTTCTCGCCCTGACCCCCGGCGCCATCGTGCCGGCGGCGATCGTCTGGACGATCCTCACGGCGGCCTTCCGCTACGTCTCGCTCGCCTCCATCCTGGCGAGTGTGACCCTGCCCATCGGCGCGTGGATCCTCGGCTATTCGCCCATGTATACGGGGGCGGCGGCCTGCGCCGCCGCATTGATCGCGTGGCGTCACCACGAGAACGTGAAGCGGCTTCTCTCGGGCACGGAGCGCCGGCTCGGCAGGCGGGCGTCGGCCGCGTGACATCTTCCGGATGACATCTTCAGCATGACGTCGAGCGTCGGCGCGGCGGCGATTATCGGCGCCGGCAGCTGGGGCACGGCGCTGGCCGTCCAATTCGGCCGGAGCGGCGTGGCGGTGCGGCTCTGGGCTCGCGACCCGGCGCTGGCGCGCGCCATCGCGGG
>JBKPBU010000261.1:0-2996 GCA_046727015.1 Candidatus Methylomirabilota bacterium
AGGATGTAGAGGGTGCGCCCGGTGGCCCGACGCGAGAGCTCGGTGGCGAGCTTGACGCGCTGGGCCTCCCCGCCGGACAGCGTCGTCGCCGACTGGCCGAGACGGATGTAGTCGAGCCCGACGTCGTGGAGGGTCTGGAGCTTCTGCTTGATCGCCGGCACCGGGTCGAAGAATCCGAGCGCCTCGGCCACGGTCATGTCGAGGACCTCGGCGATGTTCTTGCCCTTGTAGCGCACCTCGAGCGTCTCGCGGTTGTAGCGCTTCCCCTTGCAGACCTCGCACGTGACGTAGACGTCGGGCAGGAAATGCATCTCGATCTTGACCAGGCCGTCGCCCTGGCACGCCTCGCACCGGCCGCCCTTGACGTTGAAGGAGAAGCGCCCGGGCTGGTAGCCGCGCATCCGGGCATCCGACGTGCGCGCAAGCAGCGTCCGGATCAGGGTGAAGACGCCCGTGTAGGTCGCCGGGTTGGAGCGCGGTGTCCGCCCGATCGGCGACTGGTCGATGTCGATGACCTTGTCGAGATGCTGGGCGCCCTCGATCCGGTCGTGGTCGCCGGGGCGCTCCTGGGCGCGGTGGAGCATCTGCGCCAGCGCGCGGTACAGGATGTCGTTGACGAGGGTGGACTTGCCCGAGCCCGAGACGCCCGTCACCGCCGTGAAGGTACCGAGCGGGATCTTGACCGACATGCCCTTGAGGTTGTGCTCGCGCGGGTTGTGGATGGTGACGTGCTTGCCGTTGGGTGCCCGGCGCGTCTTCGGGATGGCGATCTCCTCGGCGCCGGAGAGGAACCGGCCGGTGAGGGAGGCCGGGTGCGCGGCGATCTCCTCCGGCGTGCCGACCGCGACCAGGTGCCCGCCCAGCTCTCCCGCTCCCGGCCCCAGGTCGACCACGAAATCGGCAGCGCGGATGGTCTCTTCGTCGTGCTCCACCACGAGCACGGTGTTGCCGAGGTCCCGCAGCCGCTTGAGCGTGTCGAGGAGCCGGCTGTTGTCGCGCTGGTGGAGCCCGATGCTGGGCTCGTCGAGGATGTACAGCACGCCCACCAGGCTCGAGCCGATCTGGGTCGCGAGCCGGATCCGCTGTCCTTCGCCTCCCGACAGCGTCGCCGCTGCCCGGTCGAGGGTCAGGTAGTCGAGCCCGACCTGGGCCAGGAACCCGAGCCTCTCCCGGATCTCCTTGAGCACGCGGCGCGCGATCTGCGCGTCGCGCTCCGACAGCGTCAGCGTGTCGAAGAACTGCCGCGCCGACTTGATCGAGAAGCGGACCACGTCCGAGATGGATCGCCCCGCGATCTTGACGGCCAGCGTCTCGGGCCGGAGGCGCGAGCCCTGGCAGGCGGGGCAGTCTCTCAACGCCATGAAGTGCTCGAGGTCCTGTCTCACCTCGGGAGAGAGCGTCTCCTTGTAGCGGCGCTCGAGAATCTTGACGGCACCCTCGAAACCCTCGCCGGCCTCGCCGTGGAGGATGATGTCCCGCGTCTTCTTCCCGAGCTTGCCCCACGGTGTCGCGAGATCGAACTTGTAGCGGCGGGCGAGCACGGCGAGGGTTTGCTTGAAGGTCGAGGCTCCGGGGCCGGCCCACGGGGCGAGCGCGCCTTCGCGGAGCGACCGGGCCGGGTTCGGCGCCACGAGATCCGGATCGATCTCGTACCGGGACCCGATCCCGCCGCACTCGGCGCACGCGCCGTAGGGACTGTTGAACGAGAACATGCGCGGGGACACTTCGGGAAAGGAGATGCCGCAGGCCGCGCAGGCCAGCCGCTCCGAGAAGACGTAGGACGCGCCGTCCGCCACCTCGACCTGGACGACGCCCTCGGCGAGGCGGAGCGCGGTCTCGAGCGAGTCGTTGAGCCGCGAGCCCAGCGTGTCCCGGATGACGAGCCGGTCCACCACCACCTCGATCGTGTGCTTCTTGGTCTTGGCGAGCTCGATCTCCTCGCTGAGCTCGTGGAACTCGCCGTTGACCCGCACCCGGACGTAGCCCTGGCGGCGCAGATCGAAGAACAGCTTGCGGTATTCGCCCTTGCGGCCCCTCACGACCGGCGCGAGCAGAATGAGCCGGCTCCCCTGCGGCAGCGCCATGATGCGGTCCACCATCTGCTGGACCGATTGCGCGGAGATCACGACACCGCACGACGGGCAATGGGGCACGCCGATCCGGGCGAAGAGCACGCGAAGGTAGTCGTAGATCTCCGTGACCGTGCCGACGGTCGAGCGTGGGTTCTTCGAGGTCGTCTTCTGCTCGATGGAGATCGCCGGCGACAGCCCCTCGATCGAGTCGACGTCGGGCTTCTCCATCTGCTCGAGGAACTGACGGGCATAGGCCGAGAGCGACTCGACGTAGCGCCGCTGACCCTCGGCGTAGATGGTGTCGAAGGCGAGCGACGATTTGCCCGAGCCGGAGAGCCCCGTCAGGACGACCAGCTGATCGCGGGGAATCTCGAGGTCTATGGACTTGAGGTTGTGCTCGCGCGCCCCTCGGATGACGATCCGGTCATTGGCCATGAATACGAATCATACCCCCGCCGGCGGCCGCGGCACAACGCGCCGCCGCCCGTGGCGGCGCTCGGTCATGACGAAGGTGGCGAGACCGAAGATCGCCCCCGTGCCCGCCACCACGAAGCCCACCCCGTACGACGTCTGCTCCACGGTGAAGCCGATGGCCAGCGAGCCGATGACGATGCCGACGTCGAAGGACGCCGAGAGCGTCCCGATGGCGAGGCCCCGCTCGGCCTCGGGGGTGCGGTCCACGAGGAGCGCCAGGAGCGTCGGATAGAGGACCGAGACGCCGCTGCCGAGCAGCAGCGCGGCCGCCGCCAGCGACGGGACGGTGGGAGGGATCGCCAGCACGAAGAAGCTCGCCGCGATGAGGGCCATGGCGGGCACGACGACGCGGGCTCGCCCCAGCCGATCCGACGCTCGCCGGAGCAGGACGCGGCACACGATGATCCACGCCGAGAAGAGCGCGTAGAACCAGCCGATATTGCCGCCGAG
>JBKPBU010000262.1:0-6159 GCA_046727015.1 Candidatus Methylomirabilota bacterium
GAGGGCGAGCGCGCGGAGCGCGCGGCGGAAGCGCTCGAGGTCGGCGAGCAGAACGTCGCAGGCCTGCTGGAGCTGGAGCGCGAGCGCGGTGTCGAGGACATCGGACGAGGTCATGCCGACGTGGACGTAGCGCGAGTCGGCCCCGATGGACTCCTCGAGGTTGGTCAAGAAGGCGATCACGTCGTGGCGCGTCCTCGCCTCGATCTCGTCGATCCGCGCCGCGTCCACTCGAGCCTTGGCCTTGATCCTCCCGAGAGCATCGGCGGGGATGACGCCGCGCTTGGCGTAGACCTCGCACACCGCGAGCTCGACCTTGAGCCAGGCGTCGTACTTGGCGTCCTGGCTCCAGAGGCGGGCCATCTCCGGGCGCGAGTAGCGCTCGATCATGTCAGGGGAGGAGCTCCGGAGGCAGGTTGCTCTTGTCGACGGGGCCCAGGGTGACGAGGCAGAGCTGCTCCTCGTCGAGCAACCGGTGGATGAGGGCCTCGACCTCGTCGGGACGCACGCCGTCTATCTGGCCCAGCATCTCGTCCACCGAGTGGAAGGTCCCGAATCGCAGCTCCTGCCTCGCGAGGCGGTTCATCCGGGAGGACGACGACTCGAGCGAGAGCATGAGATTGCCCTTGAGGTGGTCCTTCGCGCGGGCGAGCTCGTCGGCCGTCACCCCGTCCTTCTTGAGCGCGCGCACCTCGTGCAGGAACGCCTTCAGGACCTTGCCGAAGTTGCCCGCTTCGGTGCCGGCGTACAGGTACAGCACACCCGTGTCGCGGAACTGCTGGGCGCCCGAATGGACGGAGTAGACGAGCCCCTGGCGCTCGCGCACCTCCTGGAAGAGCCGGGAGGACATGCTGCCGCCCATGATGTCGTTCATGAGATACAGCGCGTAGCGCTCGGGCGCCGTGTCCGACACGCCGGGAAAGCCGAGCACCACCTGCACCTGCTCGAGCGGCTTGGAGACCATGTGCACGCCCGGCAGCAGGATGGGGGCCGCGCTCGCGTGCGGGACCGCGGGCCGGGCAAAGCCCTCGAAGCGCGGGGCGAAGGCGTCCACCACGCGGGCGTGCTCGGCGTTCCCCGCCACCGCGACCGTCACCCGGGCCGGGGAATACTCGTCGCGGAAGTGGCCCAGGATCGTGTCGCGGTCGAGCGCCGCCACCACCTCGCGCCGCCCGAGGATGGGTCGCCCGAGCGGGTGCCCCGGCCAGGCCTTCTCCAGGAAGAGGTCGTGGACGAGGTCGTCGGGGGTATCCTCCACCATCTTGATCTCCTGGAAGACCACCGCCTTCTCGCGCTCGATGTCCTCGGGCGCGAAGCGGGGCCGCAGGAGGACGTCCGACAGGAGGTCGGCCGCCATCTCGAGATGCTCGTCGAGGACGCTGACGTAGAAGCACGTGTGCTCTTTGGCGGTGAAGGCGTCCATCTGCCCGCCCACCGAGTCGATCGCGCGCGCGATGTCCTCGGCCGAGCGGGTGTCGGTACCCTTGAAGACGAGGTGCTCGATGAGGTGGGAGATACCCCCGCGCTCGACCGGCTCGACGCGCGAGCCCGTCTCGACCCAGATGCCGACGGCGACGGACCGCACCCAGGGCAGCGACTCGGTGACGACGCGGATGCCGTTCGGCAGCACCGTCTTGCGGTACGCCTCCGCCCGGCTAGGCGATGCCACGCGCCGTGCTCCTCTTCACCGGCGCTAGGCGCCGGCCGCGGGTGCGATCTTGAGCTTCTCCTTGTCGGCGAGCGCCGGCTGGTCGCGCAGCGCCTGCTTGCGCGAGAGCCGGACCTTCCCGTTGGCGTCGATCTCGATGACCTTGACCAGCACCTCGTCGCCCTCGGTCAGCACGTCGCCGACGGCGCGGATGCGGGCCTCGGCGATCTGCGAGATGTGCAGGAGCCCTTCGGTCCCCTGCATGATCTCGACGAAGGCGCCGAACTCCTTGATGCTCTTGACCTTGCCGAGGTAGATGCGATCCAGCTCCGCCTCGCGGCAGATGTCCTGGATGATGTCTACCGCCATCTGCGCTTTTTCACTGGAGGACGAGAACACCGTCACCTTCCCGTCGTCCTCGACGTCGATCTTGGCGCCGGTCTTCTCCTGGATGCCGCGGATGACCTTGCCGCCGGGGCCGATGATCTCCCGGATCTTCTCCGGGCGGATGCGGATGGTGACGAAGCGCGGAGCGTACTCGGACAGCACCGGCCGCGGCGCCTTGATCGTCTCGGCCATCTTGCCCAGCACGTGCAACCGCGCCTCGCGGGCCTGGGCGAGGGCCTGCCGCATGATGTCGACGGAGACGCCCGCGATCTTGATGTCCATCTGGAGCGCGGTGATCCCCTTCTCCGTGCCGGCGACCTTGAAGTCCATGTCGCCGTAGTGGTCCTCGCTGCCCATGATGTCGGTCAGGATGCCGACCTTGTCGCCTTCCTTGACGAGGCCCATGGCGATGCCCGCCACCGGCGCCGTGAGCGGCACGCCCGCGTCCATGAGCGACATGGAGCCGCCGCACACGGTGGCCATCGAGGAGGAGCCGTTGGACTCGAGGATCTCGGAGACGATCCGGATCGTGTACGGGAACACTTCCTTCGTCGGCAGCACGGCGGCGATGGCGCGATGGGCGAGGGCGCCGTGGCCAACCTCACGGCGGCCCGGGTTGCCGAAGCGCTTCACTTCGCCCGTGGAGAAGGAGGGGAAGTTGTAGTGGAGCATGAAGTGGCGGTAGCTATCACCCTCGAAAGACTCCATCTTCTGCTCGTCGTTCTTGGTGCCAAGCGTGGCGGCGACCAGGGCCTGGGTCTCGCCGCGCGTGAAGAGGGCCGAGCCGTGGGCCCTCGGCAGGTAGCCGATCTCGGACCAGATCGGCCGGACCTCCTTGACGCTGCGCCCGTCCACCCGGATGCCCTTCTCCACGATCAGCCGCCGCACCTCGGCTTTCTCGACCTTCTCGAAACACTCGCGGGCCTTGGCCTTCGCGGCGGGCTCGTCGAGCACGTGATCCACGCTGACCAGGTGAGCCCACACCGACTCGAACGCGGCCGCCATCGCCTCGGCGCGCGCCTGCTTCTGATGAATGGCCAGCGCTTCGACCACGCGCGGCGTGGCCACCTGCTGGACCTTGGCGAGGAGCGCCGGATCCGCCCCGGCCTGGGCGTCGAAAGCCCAGCGCGGCTTGGCCGCCTGCGCGATCAGCTCCTTCTGGATCTTCACGAGCTGCTTGCAGTGCTCGTGCCCGAAGGCGATGGCCTCGAGCATCTGGTCCTCTGCGATCTCCTTGCCGCCAGCTTCGACCATGAGGACCGCCTCGTCGGTGGCCGCCATCACGACCTCGAGCGTCCCGACCGCCGCCTGCGCGTACGTCGGGTTGACCACCAGCTTGCCGTCCACCATGGTCACGCGCACGGCACCGATGGGGCCCGCGAAGGGGATGCCCGAGAGGCACAGCGCGGCCGAGGTGCCGACCATGGCCAGCACGTCGGGGTCGTTCTCGTTGTCGGCGGAGATCACGAGGTTGATCACCTGGATCTCGTTGCGAAAGCTCTTCGGGAAGAGCGGGCGGATCGGGCGGTCGATGAGCCGGCAGGTCAGCGTCTCCTTCTCGTCCGGCCGGCCCTCGCGCTTGAAGAAGCCGCCGGGAATCTTGCCGCCGGCGTAGGCCTTCTCTCGGTACTCGACCGTGAGGGGCAGGAAGTCGCGGTCGCGGCCTTCCATGGGCGACCTCGTCGCGACCACGGTGGACAGCACCATGGTGCCCCCGCAGCGGACGACGACGGCGCCGTCGGCCTGTTTGGCGACCTTGCCGGTTTCGATCGAGAGGGCGTTGCCGTTGAGCTTGGTCTGTACGGTATGGCTCGTCATGAGATCAATGATCCTCCAGCCGCAAGGCGTGGAACGATGCTCGGGCTGATTCAGGTGTGAGAGAAGCGTGGGTCCTGCGAGCCCGGCACGTCCGGGCCGTCGAGGGTTGATACCAGTCGGGATCCACGGTCACTTGCGGATTCCGAGCTTATCCGTCAGGACCCGGTAGCGCTCCGTGTCCTTCTTGCGCAGGTACTCGAGGAGCCCGCGCCGCTTCCCGATCAGCATGAGCAGGCCGCGGCGCGAGTGGTGGTCCTTCTGGTGCGTCTTGAAGTGGTCGGTCAGCCCGTTGATCCGCTCGGACAGGAGGGCGATCTGCACTTCGGGTGAGCCGGTGTCGCCTTCGTGGGTCTTGAACTGCTCGATGAGGCCCTTCTTCTTGTCGACGGACAATCTCATGCGCGAATCCTCCCGGGGGCTCCCCCCCCAATCGCCACGCCCCCAGAGCCCTGGCTGCGGCTCCAACGGGACGGGTTCGTGTGCATCGCCTAAACGATCAAGGACGGTAGGAGTTTACCACGGTGCCCTCGGAGAGTAAAGCCGATCAGGGCTGCGCTCGGGTGCCGCCCAGCCGGGAGCGCGCAGTCGCGATGTCGGTCATCACCTGCCGCTTGAGCGTGTCCACTCCGGAGAACTTCATCTCCGGACGTATGCGCTCGAGGAACTCGACTCTGAGCGTTCGGTCGTAGAGATCGCCGGAGAAGTCGAGGAGGTAGGCCTCGACCCAGTACTGGTTCTCGCCGAAGGTGGGCCGGTACCCGACATTGACCACGGCATCGGCCGCGCCACCATTTCCCGCGCTCTCCGCAGCCTTCTCCCAGCTCGCCCGCGCGACGTAGACGCCCGGGGCCAGCACGAGCGGCCGGTCGGGCCTGAGATTGGCCGTCGGGAAACCGAGCGTCCTTCCCCGCCCGGCGCCGCGCAGCACGACGCCCGTGATGGCGTAGGGATGGCCGAGCAGCTCTGCCGCGTGGGCGGCATCGCCGTCTCGCAGCAATTCGCGAATCGCGCTCGAGGACACCGTCTGCCCGTGAAATCGGAGCGGCGGCAGCACGCGCACGGAGAACCCGTGTCGAGGCCCGAGCTCGGTCAGGAGCGCCGCCGTGCCGCGCGCGTCATGGCCAAAGGTGTGGTTGAAGCCCACGACGATCTCGCGTGCGCCGAGAATGCCCGCGAGCACTTGCTCCACGAAGGCTTCAGCCTCCATGCGCGAGAACTCGAGCGTGAACGGGATGACCAGAGCGGCGTCGGCCCCCAGGCCCTCCATGCGCCCAAGGTTTTCCTCGAGGGTGGCGATGGGCATCGGCGCGCGCTCCGGCCACAGCACGGCCGCGGGATCTGGGTGGAACGTGCAGACGACCGAGGGCAGGCCGAGAGCGCGGGCCCGCTCGACGGCCGTCGAGATCAGCCGCGCATGGGCGAGATGGATGCCGTCGAAGGCGCCCAGCGCCGCCACGCAGGGACGGAGATCAGGCGGGTAGGACTCGAGGCCGCGGAGAATCCGCATGGAGGAGTCGTTCGGGCTTGACGAGGTCGCCGCGCCGCGCGCCGATACCGAGGAAGGCGCCGTCGGGACCGTACACGCGGACGGGCCCGGACGCGCCCTCGTGCATGACCGATTGCCCGTTGACGAAGGCGCGCGACCCGACCGAAGACAGCCGGGCCTCCGGCATGACCCCGAGCGCCGAATCGGGCGGGAGCAGGCGAGGCCAGAGCGTGCCGCCGCCGCGGGCCTCCCGCACCGTGTCCCATGCCACGGCGTCTTCCAGGCGGTAGGGGCCCACGCGGGTACGCACGAGGGTCGCCAGCGCGCCGCCGGTACCGAGCGCCGCGCCGAGATCGGCGGCGAGCGTCCGCACGTAGAAACCCTTGCCGCAGCGGACACGGAGGGTGAAGTCCGGTGGCGCCAGGGACTCGAGAGCGATCGAGTGCACCGTCACCTCGCGCGCCGTGCGCTCGACCTCGACCCCTTCACGCGCGAGCTCGTAGAGCCGGCGCCCTTCGTGGTGGAGCGCCGAGTACATGGGAGGCACCTGGCGAATGCGGCCGACGAAAGCCTGGAGCGCCTGCTCGATGACTGCGGCGCCCATCGCGGGCACCGGCCGCGTCTCGAGCACCGTTCCCGAGAGATCCTGGGTGTCGGTCGAGACGCCGAGCCGCACCGTGGCCAGGTACTCCTTGTCGAGGTCCACGAGGTAGGGGGTGAGCTTGGTCGCCTCGCCGATCAGGATGGGCAAGACACCGGTGGCGGCCGGATCGAGCGTGCCGCCGTGGCCGATCTTGGGGGCGCGCAGGAGCCGGCGTAGATG
>JBKPBU010000263.1:0-2251 GCA_046727015.1 Candidatus Methylomirabilota bacterium
TGGCCCTGGCGCACCACGCGGTCGGGCGAGGCGCCTCGCACGCGGTGATACAGGACGGGAAACGGAAAGGTCGAGGCGTTGCCCATGTCGCCCGGAATCCTCGGGAACCGCGTGTCCAGCATGAGGATCCCGACCGAGAAGCCGAAGATGTTCTGCCCGCCCTTGACTCTCATGTCGATGCTCTACTCCCGTGGCTAGTTGAGCTGAGCGAGCTTTTGCCGCGTCTTCCGTAACTGCCCCTTCACCGCCTCGTGGTCGGTGGCGTTGGGGAATTCCGTCAGGTAGCGCTCCCAGTCCCCGAGGCCGCGCCGAAGCTCGCCCATGTTGGTCCACGCGAGGCCGCGATCTCGCCACTCCTCCCCCGCCTTGGGATCGAGTACGAGAAGCCTGTCGATCACGCCGACGACGCGGTCCCACGCCTCCCGCTGCCAGTAGATGCCCTTGAGGTTGGCGAGCATCCGCGCCAGCAGCTGCCGATGCGACACGGGAGCGAAGTGCTCAGTCTTGAGCAGCCCCTTGCGCCCGAGGACGCGCCCGACCAGCTCCTCGCACGCCTCGGGCGTCAGCAGCGCCCCCGCATTGAAGGGGTCGAGCAGGATCTGCGAATCACCGAGTCGCGCTCCCGCGATGAAATGACCCGGCAGTCCTATGCCTTCCACGGCGAGCCCGAGACGCTTGCCCACTTCCATCAGCACGAGGCTCAGCGTGATCGGGATGCCCTGTCGCCGGTCGAGGACCTCGTTGAGAAAGCTGTTGCGCGGGTCGTAGTAGTCCTCGCGGTTGCCCGTGAAGCCCTGCTCCACGAAGAGGTACTCGCGCAAGCGGTGGAGGCGGCCGACGGGATCGGCCGAGCGCCGCGAGCCGTCCACGCCGCGAGCGAGGGCGTCGAGTCGCTCGAGATACGCATCCACGTCGAGCTCGGGGTACTCCCAGCGGGCGATGGCCAGCGCCGCTCTCGCCAGATCGATGCGGCCGTCGGGCCTCCCGGTGAGCTCGGCGAACTCGCGAAGCGGCGGGTCGGCGATCATCAGCAGCCGGGAGCGTGGTGGATGCCGGCGGTCTTCAGCGCCGCCTGCTGGAGCTCTTCCGCCAAGGACAGCGTCCGCGCGGCCGCCCGGCGGGCCAGCTCCTGCGCCTCGGGCGTCCCGGCAAGCCGGAGCAGGAGCGAGCGGCCCAGCTGGTGGTGAAAGTACTCGTCGGGCTCGATGACCTCACGGTAGAGCGTGGCCGTCACCTTGTCTCCCGCCTGTTCGCAGAACTCGATGAACTGGCGGTTCTTCACCACCGCGATGGCCTCGCGCGTGAACTGACCGGCCGCCACGCGCTCGACGGTGGTGGCGAGCCCGTCGAGGTACTGGAAGAGCGGGCCATAGCCCTTGGCGATGGGGTTGAAGCCTCGCCCGTCGAAGCCCAGCTCGCGCAGACGGTCGGCGATCATGCGATAGTGCTTGGCCTCGTCGCCCGCCTGGCGGGCGAAGGCCATTTTCACCTCCACGTCGTCGGTGGTCACGAGCCAGCGTGACGCGATCTCGGTCGCCTCGATTTCGTTCTTGAGGGCGACCTTGAGGAGGTTCAGGACCGTGAGGTCGCCCGCGACTTCGGGCTTGAGCGTGGATTCCGGATCCAGCCGCTTCAGGATCCTCTGGTTGCGCGCATCCAGATCGTTGACGAATTCTTCAGCCGTCATGCCGCCACCCCGGATCTGAGAAGCTCCGGCAGCTCCTGGGTCAGCGTTTCCTTCGTGACCACGCGGGTGCACCGGCTGTGCAGCGGTTGGGTGGCCTTCGCCAGCGCGTGGGTCGTAAACCCGAGCACCGGTGGGCGGGGTGTCACGCTCTCGAGCGCGGCGAAGAATGTCTCGTAGCTCCAGCCATCGGTGGTGAGGTCAAGGATGACGAGATCCGGAGCTTCCGCGAGCGACGTCGTGAGCTCTTCGGGAGTCCGGGCGAAGACAAGCGCGGTGCCGACCATCCGCGCCGTCTCCCTGATCCGCGCGACGAAAAACAGATCCTTGACCACGGCCACTACCCTAATCGACATTCATTCTCAACATGCGGCGCGACCCGCCCGCTCAGTCATCCTGTTCCTGGTTCCCCAGCCAGTACCTGTTCCACTCCGCGAGATGGGTCAGCGTCGAGAAGTCGCGCATTCGGTCGAGGTAGACCATCCCCTGGAGGTGGTCGGTCTCGTGCTGGATGACGCGGGCGAAGAACTCCTTGGTCTCGCCTTCGATCGGATTCCCCTCGCGGTC